>CAYMNT010000102.1:0-1555 GCA_964391875.1 uncultured Bdellovibrionales bacterium | reverse complement strand
GACCAGTTAAAAAGTGTTTCTTCCGGCTATGCCTCCATGAGCTATGAACCAATTGATTATCGTGCCAATGACTTGGTGAAGCTGGATATTTTGGTAGCCGGAGAAAGAGTGGATGCTTTTTCTAGAATTGTGCCTAGAGAAAAATCTTTAAGCGAAGGCAAAACCATTGTGAATAAATTAAAAGATATTTTGCCAAGACAAAATTTTGCCGTGGCGATTCAGGCGGCTATTGGGGCCAAGATTATCGCCCGAGCAACTTTGAGTGCTTTTCGAAAAGATGTTACCGCCGGATTATATGGAGGAGATATTACTCGAAAAAGAAAACTTTTGGAAAAACAAAAGAAGGGTAAAAAAAGAATGAGAAGCAGTGGGAAAGTGGATATTCCTCAGCAGGCATTTTTAGAAGTGTTAAAACGTTAAAAATTAGTTTCAATAAAAATTATAAAATAAAATAAATTCAATGGAAAAAAAATTTTTTCAATCAACTGATAACCCAAAAAATAAACCGAAAGATCCTCAACGGCGGAAATTTTTAAAAGCTGTGGGAGTGGGAGCAGCGGGATTGGGATTTGGACTAGCTGTTTTTCCAACGGAAACTTGGCTGGTAAAAACATGGAGGCGAAGAAAAGAAATTAAAGAGAAACTAGCTGACATAAAACAACAAGCAAAAGAAATGTTAACCTTAGCTACTCCGGAGCAAGAAGAAATTGAACAACAGGAAAGAGAGGTAATCGGAGAAACTTTAATAAAACAACTAAAACATAAAAATAAAATAATTTTAACAAAGGAAACTAAACGAGCCATTTATGAAAGATGGCTAAAAAGTTATTCACCGGAAGGAAAAAATTATCGGGGATTGTTGGAGGCGTTAAATAAAATGAAGCCTTGGATAAATCAAATGAAAGAAGAATTCAAGAAGACAGGGGTGCCGGAAGAATATGTTTTTTTAACCATTCCCGAATCACATTTTAAATTAAAAGCGGTTTCTTCCGCTTCGGCGGTGGGACCATTTCAATTTATTCGTTCTACCGCCAAAAAGTATAATTTAAAAATTATTCCCGGAGTTTACGATGAACGTTTAGACCCAATCAAAAGTGCGCGTGCTTGTGCTAGACATTTAAAAGACAGCTATCAACGTTTTAATAATAGCTGGGAGTTGGCTTTGGCTGATTATAACGGGGGCTATACTAATCAGTATGCCAAAGAAACAAAAAAGAAAGAACGTAATTATGAACATTATCTGAAGTGGCGTGAAGAGCGGATAAATAAAGCTTTGGAAGGTGATTTTTTAGAACATAAAGTGGGCCAGATAAAAAAAGGGAAGAAAAAAATAGGAGAAACTTTAGGACACATTGCCAAGCGTTATGGGGTGTCAGTGGAAGAATTAAAAAAAATAAATGATTTAAAAAGTGACCATATTAAATTAGGTCAAAAATTAAAATTACCCAATACTTTTGAGGTAAGAAAAATATATTTTTCCGCTTCGTTAGAAAATTTAAATTATCCGGAAAAGTTTTTTGCCGTATTGAAAGTAATAGAAAAAGAAACCGAACAG
>CAYMNT010000101.1:0-1596 GCA_964391875.1 uncultured Bdellovibrionales bacterium | reverse complement strand
CCAAAAAATATAGTAGTTAACCATATTGGGAAAAGTGACATAATTATGGAAGCGGGAATAAGAGTTAAAAAAAGAAATAAAATGACTTTTTCGAGAATATTTCTGATTTCATAATGGTTTTTACGTTTGGTTAAATTTGAAATAGTGGGAAAAAGAATAAAAGTAAGAGCAAACATAACATAATAAGGAATTAAGGCAATGGTTAAAGCGGCGCTGTATAAACCGGTGGAGGCATCATTACCGGTGATTATTTTAATTAAATAAATATCAGTACGAACATAAAATTCATAAAAAACAAGAAAGAAAATAAATCCTCCGGCATAATTGAGAATTTTTTTAAAGGGATAAGTTTCTTTCTTTTGCGGAGAAGTATTTTTTCTCTTTTTAATAAAAAAAGTTTCAATTATTAAAGCTATGAAAAAAACACCCAAAGGAGCCAGAATAGCGCCAAAAAGAGCTCCTTTAAGTTTGAAAAAAAAGGCCAACCCCAGAATTAATGATATTCGGAAAATTCCACGAGAAATTTTCATAGCGGTCATTGCCTTAAAATATTTAAGTCCATTAAAATAAAGAACGTGAAAAGACGAAAGAGCAAAGGCGGGGATAATAAAAGCGCTTAAATGAAAAAGAGGGACTAATGTTTCATCGTGAAAGGTCCGAGCAATTAAAGGAGCTGATAAATAGAAAATAATAAAAAGTGAACCGATAATTACAAATTGAATTAAACCGGCAGTGTAACGAATGGACCGGATGCGGGCATAATTATCCAGATTTTCACTGATACGCTTCATCATGGCAGTGGGAATGGAACGTCCAGCCAAAAGGATTATCATAGTGGTAAAGCCAATAACTAAGCTATAGCGCCCGTAGGTAGCAACGCCCAAAGTTCTTCCCAGTCCCATGTTTACCAAATAACTGGAAATATTATAAATAAATTCAGCGGTGGCTAACAATAAAAAAGATTTTTTAAGTTTAGACATATGAATAATTTAATTAAATGTTTAATGAAATTTTTATTTTCTCAAAAATTTCTTCTTTATTTTTTTCCCCGTTTATTATTTTCATATTCCAACGAGAAGCAAAAATGGAATAAAGGTAGTCTTTATCTTTAAGATATTGTAGCCCTTGATCGATTGTTTTGTCACGAGAGAAGGCAAGTTCAGGAAGGATTTTAATGTAATAGAGTAAGTCCGGTTTTTTAATTGTTTTTTCCGCTAGAGATAAAAGTTTACCCATTTTTTGAGGAGATTTTTTTCTTTCCAAAAATAAGATATTGATAATTCCATCAAAAAAATAACGATCAGCAATAAGATAATCTACTCCTTTTTTATCAAGCCGTTGCCTATATTTTTTAAATCTAAAAATATCAATTAACAGGGCTATTTTTCGCAAAAAAATCTTAAGCAAAGAAGCTTTAGTGATTGAATGAGGTTGATTGCCTGATTTTGAAGTTGTTTTTTTACCGGATAGAATTTTATTGGCGATAGAAAAACTTGTTGCGTGAAAGCGAGATACTTTTTTCCCTTGTCTTGCTAAATATTTTCTTAGTAGCTTAACTTGGGTGGTTTTTCCTGAACCGTCAATGCCGGAAAAGGA
>CAYMNT010000100.1:0-1627 GCA_964391875.1 uncultured Bdellovibrionales bacterium | reverse complement strand
AGCTTGGCTTCACTTTCTCTGACTTCATTGGCAGTGGCTCCCGCCTCTTTTAAACTTTCTACTAATTTATCCAAAGTCTCCACGTCTTTAGCTTTAGGCATCTCTTCCTTCGCAGAAGCTTTAACTTTTCTTTGAAGATTTTTTCTAGCCCCTTCTGTTGACATAGCCGTTATTGCTTTCTTTAAAATATCGGGATTATGGGCCAATTCTCCCGTTTCCGCCATATTTTGATAAATCACCATTTTTTGCGCTGAATTACCTCTTTCCGCCATTTTAGCTTTTTCGTCTGTTGTTTTATTCGATAAATCACCTAATTGTTTTTTTACCTTACTTAAATCTGCCTGTTCTTTTATTTGTCTAGCATAATCTTTGCCATAGCGAGCCCTATTATAACGATAATCTCTTTTTTCTTGTCGTCCTTCTTTCCAACGATCCTTAAGTGCCTTAAATTTCGGAGCAATTCCGGTAACTTGACCTACCTCTCTAACAGCCATTTTACTTAAAGATAAAGGCGCAGTCGCCACCTTACTTGCCCAAGCCTCTCCCATACCCATCAACTTTCCCACCCCCGTTCCGGCAGCCACTCCCATTTTTTTAGAAAGATCATAACCATAAAAAAGAAAATAAATTGAAGCGATAAAAGGCACCAAGGAAGCTGCCATGGCCACCGTTCCATTGATTGCCCCATTGGTTTTCTGAAAAATATCCACTAAATTGGTGCTTCCCAGCACTTTCATTAATTTAAAGGAAAGTGTTACAAAAAACAATAAAATTGGACCATAAAAAGCGTAACTGATTAATTTATTAGACCAATTACTAAAAATGCTCTTTCCTCTGCCACCGGGAAGAGCAAAAGAAAAAAACGCCAAAGGAGAAATTACCAACAAAACCCAAAAACCGATCAATCGAATAAAAAAAGTTATGGCTACGGTAAAAAGCATAATCGCCATAATTAAATAAGCAAAAATTTCAAAAATTAACTTTACCGAATCTGAAGATTGAGCAAAATTAGCTAAACCGGCGCTATTTAAATATTCCACTGTATTAAGATTTAAATTAAGAAAAAAATCCATAACTAAATTTGAAACATCAATAACCGCCCAAGTAATAGCCATGGAAAAATTTACCAAAAGAGCGGAAAAAATAACTGAAACAAAAAGTTTTTTATCACTAAATTGAGGCACACGCAAAATCATCGCTACGGAAAGAAAAATTAATATCAACAAATAAAACATATTAACAAAATCACGCACAAATGACCAACCCGTTTCTATGGCTGTTTTAGCATTTGGACTGAAGAAAGCTTCTTTGTAGACTCCGGGAGAAAGAAAAAATTTAAGGATATCCACTGCCAAAGCAAGTAATTTGGCAGCAACTTTCCTAGCTAAATTTAAAACATCATCAATTATGGCGCCGGGATTGAATAAATAACGAAGAGTAGAATCATGATGTTCTTCATTATATCTATTAACATCCTCCATAAGCTGTGTGACCTCCAGTGGTGATTCTTCTGCTTTAATGATATTTAAGGCTATAAAGCTAATCTTTGTTGTCCTTTTTTTGTTATTAATTTTATCATGCTCCAACCTTAAACCCGGCATCAAGCTCATCACCATCACTAAAAACA
>CAYMNT010000099.1:0-1658 GCA_964391875.1 uncultured Bdellovibrionales bacterium | reverse complement strand
GCTTTTTTTGACAAGCACTGGGCAAAACTGGTGGATTTTGGCGAAAATCGGTGATTGGAAACAGTCCCTTTTAACCAAAACGGAATGATTCGACTTTTCCAGTGGTTCGACCACTGGGAATCCAGTGGTCGAACCACTGGAAAAACAAATCCGAAATTTGGAAAAATGGCAAAAACATGATAATTAGAAACAACTCCCTTAAACTAAATTTCGTAAGTCCTTCACTGTAACACATTCCCCATAAAATTCAATACCGAACAATGAAGTCTCACTGCTTTTCATAAACAAAAAAATCTGCCCTACGGCAGACCTTTAAATTTAAAGAATAACTTAGTAAATGCTAAATGATTTTTATCCTATCGGATGATAGGATTTATCCCATCGGATGATAGGACAAACCCTGATTATTTTAAATGTGGACGCTAAGGGATTCGAACCCCTGACCCCCTCGGTGTAAACGAGGTGCTCTGAACCAACTGAGCTAAGCGTCCATATCTTTAATTTAAAATTAATCAAAAAATCTAGTGTGCCCTGAAAGGGACTTGAACCCTTATGCCCATAAGGACCACGGCCCTCAACCGTGTGCGTATACCAATTCCGCCATCAGGGCCTAATACCATTTTTAAATAACCTATCCACAATATCTCTTTAAAATTTTGATTTATACTCGCTTCGAAAAGTTCAACAATACTACTCTGTATTCCGAAATTAGGAATTCAGGCTTCACTTTTCTCAACATCGTCTAAATCAAAATTTTTGCGACCTATTGAGGTAGGGTTATTTAAAAATGGTATAACTTGAAAATTATTATTTTACTCAAATAAACTAATAATCAAAAGGTTCTAAATACTTTCTACCTAATTACTATACCTTAAAAACAAAAAGGTGTCAAACCACAGTTCCATAATCTTGTATCGACATTATTTTAAAAATATGTTAAACTAAATAAGTAAACTTTGCGCAAAAGATTGATTTTTGCCACATTAACTAATAATAAATTAAAACAAATGCACATATCCTGGTATGGACAATCATGTTTCAAAATTCAAACGAAACCAAAACGAGGAGGGAAAAACGTAATCATAACGACAGACATCTTTGATGTTAAAAGTGGGCTAAGGCCTCCCCAGGGACAAATGGATATAATTACTTTATCCAATTTTAATTACAAAACAAAAAAAGTAGCCGGTCTAAAAAAGAAAGCTTTCATCATTGATTCTCCTGGGGAATATAGCTTGGAGGGAGTAAACATAGAAGGCATTGAATCATGGCAAGACAAACAAAAAGAAGAAGGTTCTGGAAGAAATACAATATTTGTTATTGACAGTGAAAATATACGCATTTGCCATCTTGGCAATATCGGACAAGACTTAACAGAACAACAAATAGAAGCCATTGGGGAAGTTGATATATTACTCATTCCCGTTGGCAATCCTGACACTTTAAATATGAAAACAATCAAAAGTATTGTCGGTCAGTTAGAGCCAGGAATTTTGATTCCCATGAATTATAAACTCAAAGGCTTGAAGGAAAAACTAGATGACTGCATAACTTTTTGCAAAGAATTTGGTGGAAACGGAAATAAAAAAGAAAGTAAATTAATAATTAAAGCTAAAGATATTAAAGATATGGAAAATCATCTAGTAGTATTAAACGTT
>CAYMNT010000098.1:0-1702 GCA_964391875.1 uncultured Bdellovibrionales bacterium | reverse complement strand
TATTTTATTGTTTCTAATATTTTCTTTATCCTATTTAGTCGGACTGCTGGGAATTCTCCTCACTCCGATTCGGAGCCTGGGCACTGCGCACCGAAAGCTCGCTAGCTCGCTTTCTCTCGTGCCCTTCAATTCCCTGAATAATTTATTATTTCTACCTTATTTTATTGTTTCTAATATTTTCTTTATCCTATTTAGTCGGACTGCTGGGAATTGAACCCAGGCTACAAGACCCCCAGCCTTGCGTACTACCATTATACTACAGTCCGTCTATTTTCAATTTTTTTATTTAAATTAATCATCTCTTGAATTAACTGTTTTCTTATCCGTTTGGTTTCCGGATTATATTTTTGCATATCCCAAAATAATTGCCAAGTATCATTATTGACTGTTTCATTAACTGAAAGTAATCGCTCATAACCCAAACTACTGATTTCCTGTTGGTCAATTTTCATTTTACCTAAAACTCTTCCTAGAAAATGAACCATAGCTAAACTTCTGGCCACCTGTTTATCGTGTTCCCGGGGAGTGGTCTTAATCACTTTTAATTCTAAATCCTGAAAAATTTGAATTATTTTTTTCAACTTTACTTCAGTAATACGTAAGGGACAAACTATTACCTGCAACCCTTTTAATCCATATTTAGCGCTATCCGGACCAAACATCGGATGAGTTCCCAGAATAGCCACTTCTTTTTTAATTTGACTTTTTAACCAATCGCAAGGTTGAACCTTAACCGAACTAACATCCATCACCAGACTACCTTTTTTAAGATAAGGATTAATTTTTCTAAGGATTACTTTTAAATGAGAAATTGGCACCGCCGGAATAATCCAATCCATTTCCCTCAAGTCAACATAACTTACTTGTTTAATCCCATTTTTTCTTGTTTGTTTTCGCCGACTAATCAAAAAAATATCCCCGTAAGGACTTAAAATTTCCGTTAATAATTTTCCAAATCGACCATAGCCGATAATGCAGATGTTCATTTTTTAATTTACAATTTACCTATTTCAAGTTAAACTTGAAGAACTTATTGAAAAATATTCTTAAGTTATCCTACCATTGTCCCATTTAATTTTCAAATTTTATTTACTTATTTAAAATTTACCTTAATTTATTTGTCATCAAATAATCTATGAAATCCAAAGCCAATTATGCTAAAAATAAACTTGATAAATTTATTCCTCTGGTAGAAAAGGAATTAGCTAAAATATTGAGCGCTCACTTAAAAGAAATTTCTCAAAACTTTACTCCTTTTGCCACTCAATTAACTGAAGAATTTAAAGCTTTAACTCTCAGTAAAGCCAAAAGATTAAGGGCTAGTTTTGTTTATTACGCCTATAAAATGTTTGGTGGAAAAGACGAAAAAAGTATTTTAACCGTTGCCAGCGCCATTGAATTATTACATATGTATTTATTGGTAGTGGACGATGTTATGGACCTAGCTGATTTTCGACGAGGCTATCCAACTTTACATAAAACTTTTTCCGCCTATCATCAAAAAAATCATTTTAAATATGACCAAAAACATTTTGGCGATATGGTGGCCATAAATACCGCTCTGCAATTTTGTCATTTTTCTCTTAATTTAATCAACCGAACTAACTTTAATGCCTCCCTTAAACAAAAAGTAATCAATCAAGTCAATCTTCAACTTATGACCACTTCCATTGGACAAAACTATGATCTGTTTAATGAAGCC
>CAYMNT010000097.1:0-1703 GCA_964391875.1 uncultured Bdellovibrionales bacterium | reverse complement strand
TATGTTTTCAAAAAATTTTCTGAATTTTTTATCTTTTCTTTTAAACTTTTGCTCTGTTTTTTTACTAAATAATCCTAAAATATTACCGGTTTTGGCATCGATGATTTTTGCTTTCCATTTTACACTATCTCTATAAACAGCTTTTCTTCTAACTGCAATTTTTTCTTTTAGTATGTTCCAAAAAGGATTTGTAGCCGATAAGTGATCTATTGAAATAAGTTCAACTTTATTTTTTTCAAGAAGTGTGCATATATATTGTTCAAGAATTTTTTCGGATTCTATAGTTTCATTTGTTATTAATCCGCCTATTTCAACTTCCAAAGTTTTTAATTTCGGTGTCTTTGTTTTTAGATAACCGAATTTACAGTCAATTTTAGTTTCCATTATCCAACCGACTAACATTGCTTTTGGTGTGTTATTCTTTTTAAATAATACAATATTGGGAACAGCATTGTTTGATCTGCAACTGAATAATCTAAGAAAAAAATCTGGTGTAATATAAACATTCGAAAGATTAAATTGTTTTAGTAGTAATTCCCAATCGGATTTAAGAGATTCAATAGCTTCGAAAGAGTTAGCTGTTATTACTTCAAAATCATTTAATTTTGTATAACTGCATTTTGGATAAGATGGTCCATGCTTATACAATTTTAAGGTTTTGGTAATTTGATTATTTTTCTCAGTGTTGCTAAATCTTTCCGGTGCCGGCATTGTTAAAGCTGTCTTTTTCATAATTATTAAGTAAAATTAAAAATATTTATACATAATAAATAGATGAATAAGTTTGAAAATGTGACTGTAAGCACAAAAGGGTATGTGAATTAAATTAGTTAAACAGTAAAATTATAAAAATAGCCCGGTTTTATTCGGGGCATCATTCTAAACACTGCCCATTAAGAATTTAGTTGAGATTCTTGTTCTTTTAACAATCTGACGAGTTGGAAAAATAGTTTCAATTGGAAAGAGTTTTAAAACTTACTTATTTTTATCTTCAGTAATAATTTTGCCAATAAAAGTGGAACCATCTTTATGATTCAATTCTAAAAGTTTTTGTTGTATCTTACTGTGCAAAAGTGAAATTACTTAAAGGGATAAAAGTAAAAAAAAGGAAAAATAAAAATATTAAACTCATATCAACATTAATTAAGATTGAATTTTATTATGAAAATAAGTTAAATCAGCATTGCTTATATTTAATGAAACCTCTGAAAAATTGAAAGTCATATTAGAAAACTTCAAGCTGAGTAAAACCGAAGTGTTTGCCATGTCAGTCAATATAATTTTCAGAGGTTTCTATTCAACTATTTACTCAATGCTTTTTTAATAAAACCAATTATTGCCATTAAAACACCTCCACCAACACCACCACCGGCAATGCTGCCAATAATACTTCCTATATCCACGCCGCCGGTTTCCGTAGCAATACCTAACAGTCCTAGCAATTGTCCTCCCAATCCTCCACCAATAATTCCTACTAGAGAATTACCAAGTGTACCTAATGAAAAATTTTTCATTAATTTACCTGCTAAATTTCCACCGGCAGCACCACTAATTAGTTCAATTATTAAAGGTAGTAAGCTTCCCATTTTTTTTCTCCTTGTTAATTAAGTAAGTTAATTTATGAAGAAACCAGATGCATATCTGCATTATTGCTGAAAAAATATGCAACTAGAAATACTTCAATACTTTATTATTTTTCAATT
>CAYMNT010000096.1:0-1753 GCA_964391875.1 uncultured Bdellovibrionales bacterium | reverse complement strand
AGAGATTGGACCTTTTCCTCGGTAATTTGGATTTGACACTTTTGCGTATGATCCCAAAATATTACTCAAGTAAAAATAAATTCTAGACAGTGATTGAGGAGGATGTTAAACTGATAAAAAGCAAATAAATTTCTCTTGAAAACAAAAATAAAATGGCTATAAATTATTTTGCCAAAACTAATTTTCGCAAAGAAGGAAAAAAATTTGGAATTCATCGATCAGACAGACGACAACATATGTATGTTATTGGAAAAACGGGAGTGGGAAAAACGGAGTTGTTAAAAAATATGGCCTTGCAGGATATTGAAAATGGTGAAGGATTGGCTATTATAGATCCTCATGGTGAATTCGTTGAAGAAGTTTTAGATCAAATTCCCTCTCATCGTATTAATGATGTTGTTTATTTTAACCCGTCGGATGTAGACAATCCGGTGGGTTTCAATATTTTAGAAGTACCAAATCGAAAATATAAACATTTGGTGGCTTCCGGTTTAATGGGAATTTTTACTAAAATTTGGGCCAATGTTTGGTCAGCCAGAATGGAATATATTTTAAATAACTGCCTCTTGGCTTTATTGGACACGCCCAACACTACTTTATTGGGAATTACCAGGATGTTAGTGGACAAAAGTTATCGCCAAAAAATTGTTAACAATATTAAAGATCCGGTGGTAAAATCTTTTTGGGTTAATGAATACGCAGAATGGAATGAACGTTTTAGAAATGAAGCCATTGCTCCAATTCAAAATAAGGTGGGACAATTTTTATCTGCTTCCTTAATTAGAAATATAATTGGACAAGCAACCAGCACCATTAACATTAAAGAGATTATGGACACTCGGAAAATTCTTTTAGTTAATGTTTCCAAGGGTTTGGTGGGAGAAGATAATTCCGCTTTATTGGGGGCTATGTTGATTACTAAAATTCAATTAGCAGTAATGGAAAGAGTGAGAATAGCTCCGGAGGACAGAAAAGATTTTTATCTTTATGTGGATGAATTTCAAAATTTTGTTACCGATTCTTTTGCTGATATTTTATCTGAAGCCAGAAAGTATCGACTTAATTTAATTTTTGCTCATCAGTATATTGGACAATTAATTACTGATGCCACCACTAAAGTAAGAGATTCAGTTTTTGGTAATGTGGGAACCTTGATTACTTTTCGAGTAGGAGCAGCTGATGCAGAATTTTTAGAGAAAGAATTTGAACCGAGATTTTACATAAAAGATTTAGTGAATTTAGAAAATTACAATATCTACTTAAAATTGATGATTAATGGAGTGACCAGTGTTCCATTTTCAGCTGAAACTTTACCTCCCAGCAAAATAAAAGAAGGTGAAGTGTCGAATAGAGATAAAGTTATTAAAGTGTCTCGGGAGAGATATGGAAAGCCTAAGAAAAAGGTGGAGGAAAAAATTAGTCGCTGGGGTAATATGGGAGAAGAAGCTGAAGGAGATAATAATTTTCAAAAACAACAGCCAAATAAAAATAAGAAGAAAAAAGAAATCAACAATCAAAAAAACAATCAAGAGATGCCAGCAAAAAATAATGCTGACAATCAATTATCTCCGGACCCATCATTAGATGATCCGGAGGCTACTTATCCGGATAATTGTTGGTCCTGCAATAAAGAGGTTAAACTAAAATTTATTCCCGATGGACAACGACCGGTTTATTGCAAAGATTGTTTGGCTAAATCAAGGGCACAGAAAGCAAAAACCGGACAAGATATTCCTTCTCCTTTTAAGCCCAA
>CAYMNT010000095.1:0-1787 GCA_964391875.1 uncultured Bdellovibrionales bacterium | reverse complement strand
ACTTGGATGAGTTACCAAATTATATACCTTACCTTTGGTGGGCAATTCCGTAAAATCTCTTCCGGCATTTTCTGTTTTAATCGCTCCCGTTCTTTCTGTTCTAAAATATACGCGAGAAGTGTTTTGGGCGTCAAAAACAATTTTTCTTATCCCACTTTTCGCCCAAAGTAAGGTACGCCAACTTCTACCGCCATCTTCTGTTTTATAAATACCACCGCTTGAATCTCCGGCATAAATAATAGCTGAATTTTTTGGATCCATTCCAATGGTCCAATTATCCACTCGTCCGGTATTCTGAGTAAAAGGTTCCTTCCAATGCGCACCTCCGTCTTCTGTTTTAAAAATTTTACTTACTTTATCTTTTTCCGCCGTAATATAAAGCTCTTTTGAATTATTAGGATTAATCACAATATCGGTAACATTAACAAATCCATTAATATCTTTACTCCAATTTTCTCCCCCATCCACTGATCGTAAAATTCCCTTTTTAGCTGTTCCAACATAAATTATCTGACTATCTTTTGGGTCAATTTCCAAAGCCAAAATATCTTCATTTTTTAGGTTCTCTTTTTCACTTATTTTTCCTTTTTGAATAAATTCCATTCCTCCATCTTCTGATTTATAAACTCCTCCCTGAGGTTTACCAACGAAACCACAGCCCGTTAATAATCCAACAGTTATTAGACCTGTTAGCATTAAGATATTTTGTTTTTTATTCATAGGTAAATTGAATATTTATACTTCTATTTTAAAAGATAGTGCGTCAAATGTAAAGAAACGCTTGTCAGCTCTTAAATTTATGTTAGATTACTAATGTTATTTAAATTAATTATCTTTTTCTGGTTTTATAAAATATATTTTTATTAAAATAAACAGATGGAAATTATTCAATCAGTCATTTTGGGAATTGTTCAAGGACTTACTGAATTTCTCCCTATCTCATCATCGGCTCATTTAATTTTATTACCTCAATTTTTTTCTTGGACTGATCCGGGTTTGGCTTTTGATGTAGCTTTACATTTAGGCAGTCTTTTGGCTGTCATTACCTATTTCCATAATGACTTAAAAGAATTAATTATCATTCTTTGGCGACAATTAACCCGTCAATCATCTACTAAAATTCATCGCTATAATAATAAAATGGCTTTTTGGCTTATTTTAGCCACCCTCCCCGGAGCCCTAGTCGGTTATTTCTTAAATGACTTAGCGGAACACAGCCTTCGTAATCCAAGTTTGATTGCCTTTACTTTGGTTTTTTTTGGAGGCTGGCTTTATTGGTCTGATAAAATTCACTCCGGAAAAAAGAAAATTAAAAATATTAATTTAAAAGACACTTTAATAATAGGCTTGGCTCAAGCTTTGGCAATTATTCCGGGAACTTCCCGCTCCGGCATAACCATTACCGCCGGTATGTTATTGGGACTCACCAGAACTACCGCCGCCAGATTTTCTTTTTTATTGTCTATCCCTATCATCGCCGGTGCGGTAATTTATAAAGTTCCAACTTTATTTAATAATGGGCTTAATTTAATTGTCGTCGTTGGTATTTTATCTTCTTTAATTAGCAGTTATTTAGCTATTGCCGGATTAATGAAATTTATTAATCAAGCTAATTATCGAATTTTCTTTTGGTATCGAACTTTTTTAGCTATCATTATTTTACTTTTTTTAATTTTCTAATTATTAAAGTCTAATTTTAATCGGTCCTATGAAAAAAGCTTTACTTCTATTTTCCGGCGGATTGGATTCAATTTTGGCGGTAAAAATTTTACAAGAACAAAATATTA
>CAYMNT010000094.1:0-1831 GCA_964391875.1 uncultured Bdellovibrionales bacterium | reverse complement strand
TTTGAAAAGCGGAGTTTTTCATCTGTAAACCACCAATGGCGTCCATTTCTTTTTTGATAATTTCCGAAATTTTCTCAATCACCCGCAAGCCCAAAGGTAAAAAAGAATAAACTCCCGCCATCTCTTTGTGAACAAAGCCGGCACGGATTAATAATTGTGCATTTTTACTTGTTTCATCCTTTGGTGCAAATTTTTGTGTTTTGGTAAATAATTTTGATTGTTTCATAAGATTTAATTAAAAATATTTTTAAATTTATATTCTAAAATTTATTTTTGTTTCGCTAAATTATTGATATTTTTTTAAATAAATCAATTATTATTTATAAATACCTCAATAATCAGCATAATTAATCACCTAACAGAACAGTTTTAACTTTTAAAACTTGTTTTATTCTAAGCTTATAGGATAACCGACGGGATGTCAAAACTCTGTTTTTTTAATATTTATTTGCCAAAATCAACTGAACCGCCTAAAATGAAAACATGTATATTTTAGAAAAAATTAAAAAAGAGATTGTTGATAATATCAACGCCATTTTAGAAGATGACGTTTTTAAATTTACTGATTTTACTTCCCCGCCCAATCCACAATTAGGTGACTTAAGTTTGAACACTTTTAATTTAGCAAAAAAATTAAAGCAAGATCCAACTACCATCGCCCAAGATTTAAAAGATAAATTAACCAATCAAACTTCCCCCTTATCTTCTTTGGTTGGAAAGATTAATTTAACCGGTCCTTATCTTAATTTTGTTATTGATAAAAAATTATTGACCAAAAAAGTTTTACCCCTCATTGAAAAAGAAAAAACTACCTATGGAAGAAATGGTATTTTAAAAGATAAAAAAATAATGGTAGAGTTTGCTCAACCCAATCCCTTCAAAGCTTTTCATATCGGACACCTTAGAAATACTCTTTTGGGAGAATCTCTTTGCCGACTCTTGGAAGTTTCCGGAGCAAAAATAATTAGAGCCAATTATCAAGGAGACGTGGGTATGCATATCGCTAAATGCCTTTGGGCTTTTCAACAAATAAAGAAAGAAAATTATCCTACCTCAGTTAATGAACGAGTGGCTTTGTTAGCTCGCTGTTACACCCAAGGAGCTAAAGTTTTTGAAGATGACGAAAAAATTAAAGAAGAAATTAAAACTATAAATAAAAAAATATATTCTCAAGCAGATGTTCGGATCAATCAACTTTGGGCAATGGGTAAAAAATGGAGTTTGGACAAATTTACCGAAATTTTTACTCGGTTAGATGTGCACTTCGACCGACAATTTATGGAATCGGAAGTAATGGAATTGGGAATGGAAAAAACTCAACTGGCCTTAAGTAAAAATATTTTAGAAAAAAGCCAAGGAGCCATTGTTTTTAAAGGTGAAAAATATCACTTAGATACTCGGGTTTTCATTAACTCTCGTGGACTGCTCACTTATGAAGGT
Organism: uncultured Bdellovibrionales bacterium; assembly: GCA_964391875.1. Classification (GTDB taxonomy): domain Bacteria; phylum Patescibacteriota; class Minisyncoccia; order Moranbacterales; family DUUL01; genus CAYMNT01. The sequence continues at coordinate 391 of CAYMNT010000094.1, read as the reverse complement.
AAGGAATTGGGTTTGGCTTATAAAAAATTAGAAGAATATGGTCTCTTAGATTTAAACATTCATGTAGTGGCTGAAGAACAAATCAGTTTCTTTAAAGTAACTTTTAAAGTGAAAGAATTATTAGATCCGAAAAAGTTTAACCATAAACAATGGCACTATGCCTATGGTTTTGTTGGTTTAAAAAAGGGAAAAATGTCTTCCCGTAAGGGACAAGTGGTTTTAGCGGAAGATATTATTAATCAAGTAGTGGAAAATATCAAAAAAACCGTAGCAGAGAAAAAGCGGAATAAAAATAATCTTTCAATGACAGCGGAAAAAATAGGATTGGGGGCTATCAAATACGGCTTCTTAAAAATCAATCCTCAAAAATATCTCTCGTTTGATATTGATG
>CAYMNT010000093.1:0-1897 GCA_964391875.1 uncultured Bdellovibrionales bacterium | reverse complement strand
AGCATAAAATATTAATAAAAAGAAATTCAATGGAGATGGATTAAAAATAAATTCCCAAAAGTTTAGTCCAAATCCCACCCAAAAAATAACTTTCAATAAAAAAGATATTACTCTTTTAAAAGAAGGGATTCTCTTTTTAAGAGATGTTTTTTCACTTCTTTCCATGGGTAAATTCTTTTCAATTTTTGTATCTTTTTTAAAATGAAGTGTTTTGTATCTATAGCTATTTTCATAAAATGCCAAAGAGGGCGAGATTATATTATCAGCAAAAATATCGTAACCTTTTTTAATGGGTTTTAAACTGTATCTTCCTTTGGGCACCAAAAACAAATAGGAACCGTATTTATCAGTCACCACTGAATTTACCAATTTTTGTCTATCCTCGTCAAAAATTTCAATGCTAGACATAGGTAATGGTTTACCGGTTGAAACATCATAAACCATACCCCAACCTCTTCTACGTCGTCGCCAACCAAAAATACCGATTATTCTAATAAATACTTCTTTTAAAATAAGCAATAAATTCATTGGAGTTCCGGAAAATGCCGCTAAAGATATAGCTGAAGTGGCCATACCTGAGACAACAACGGCTTCATCTATTTTTGAATTATTCTCTCTGTTTGATAATTCCGCTAAAACTAATTTCATCAAATTATCTTCAGCCGTTAAATCATTACTTGGAATTCCTTCTCCCAATACCATTATTTTTTGAGTGGGCTTATCAAAAGCAACCTCATAAAATCCATTTTTTATGGTAGTTTTTATCTTTTCCGCTTTTTTACCGGAAACATCCAAAAAAACCACCTCTTTAATTTTATTTTTACGCAACCAATTTTCAGAAAGCGAAAATCTTAAAACACTTCGACCAAGATCAGTTTCATTATTTGAATTTATTTTTAATTCTCCGCAAGGAACTGTCTTCCCTTCTCCGTAAAAATTCACCATTCCTCTCTTCATTAAATTACGCGGAGAATCAATTCTTATTCGCATAATGTCCTTTTCTTTAAGATTGACCTCAGTCGTTAAAGAATTTTCTCCACAAATCGGTACCGCCATAATTATCCCGGGATTACTATTTTCCGTTTGAGCTAAAACCAAATTCACCGCAAAAAATAATGAGAAAACAAAAATCATTGATCCGGTTAAGATATTTTTCATTTTATTTTTTTAATAATGATATTTATTTTTCTTTTTCTATTAATTCAATTCAACAACTAGCGTAAAAACATTTTTGAAAAACTTTTAACTGATTAAAACATAGCAAAATAATGACAAAAAAGCAATTTATTTTATCAAACTGCTTTTTTTGTTTTTGTTTATCTTATTTCATTTTTAATATGTCCCAGGCTTTCAAGCAAATAAACTTTTTGTCTAAATAAAAAAAACAGGGAATCATTCCCTGTTTTTTTTGAAATCACCGCTTTATGCGATTAGCCTGCCTTACGGCTGAACTATGCGTATCTGTACAAAAATACGACTACAGAAACTCTGTTAAGTTTTGGTGTTTTCCCGCCGAAACGGGACTCGACCACCGCGCCCCATAAATGAGGCGGATGAAATCAATATCTTACGATAGTCAACTTAAAAAAGTTCATCTATCTTAATGTAAAATACTCTAGAATTTCATCAATATCTCCCTAGAAAGGAGGTGATCCATCCACAGCTTCCGCTACGGATGCCTTGTTACGACTTTACCCTTGTTACCGATCTTACCGTGGACCCCTCATAAGATGCGCTTACTAAGTGCACCCTATGAGGGGGCTTCAGATACTACCGGCTCCCTTGGTATGACGGGCGGTGAGTACAAGATCCGGGAACGTATTCACCCCGATATGGCTGATTCGGGATTACTAGCGATTCCAACTTCATGGAGTCGAGTTGCAGACTCCAATCCGAA
>CAYMNT010000092.1:0-1934 GCA_964391875.1 uncultured Bdellovibrionales bacterium | reverse complement strand
ACAAAAAACCATACAATTTTACAGATTCCTCTGTCCAAATTCGTTTCGTAAATTTTCTTCTTTAAATTTTATTTTGCACGATTTTTTATATCCTTGACCTTCTGTAAAAACCTATACAACCAATATTTTTTCTTATTTAAAACAATATCCCAACAACCGGGAAATTCCACCGGTAAACATTGGGGACAAAAACCACTTTTAAAACGAGAAATACCTTGCCAACTTCCCTCTTTCGCTATATTTTCCCCTTTTTCATTTTGTTCAACTTTTGTTCCTCCCAAATCATATCGCTTGCAGTTTTCTTTTTTGGCCTGTTTAATGATTTGCCAGTGTAACCCGAACGGAGCCATAAGATTTCTCTTTTCACTGGAAGAGGCTCCGTGTAAATAAGTAGCCACTCCTCCATAAAAAGAAATTATTGCCCCCGCCAAGACTTCCCCTTGGTATTTAGCCAAATATAATCTAACTACTGTTTTATTTAACTTTAACATTTTTTGATAATGTGCTCGCGGATGATTAACAATCCCATCTCTTTTGGCGGTTTCCTCCAATAAATCACTAAATTTTTCAATATCTTCCTGATTATTACTCTTAAAAACCTCCACTCCTTTACGTCGGCTTAACCGAATATTATAGCGAGTTTTTGATTTCATATCCATTAATATATCTTCTTCACTCTTTGTTAAATCTATCATTAAAGTTTGTGCCGGCTGATGATTTTTTTTGGCTTTTATAATTGACCATGAACGATCATAACTATTTATTAAATTTTCAATCAATTCTTTATCTGATTTTTTTTGTGGTTCTATTCTTATCCAGTTATTATTATTCTCTCGCGCTTTTTTAATTAACTCAATTAAATAATTTTTAGTTTTTAATTTAAAATTCCGCCTCATAATCGGTCCTCTCGGTATCATCCAATACTTACCTATTAAAGGTAACTGATGCTCCACCGCTAAAGCTCTAAATTTTTCTTCTTCTCCAAATTCAAAAACCTTTTCCTTTAAAGTTCTCTTGAATTCCGCCCAATGCTCCGATTGTAAAAATCCTCCATCCCTCGTATTCTGTTTTAAAAATTTTTCTAAATTATTTTTCATAATAAATTGCCAGTTCTTTAAGTAGGTGATATGCTCACGGTAATAAAATCTCTAATAATCCTTATTATAATATGCCACAAACTAAGTCAAGACACAATCTTAATTAATCATTTAACTGAAAATATGTCTTCATCAAACACCGAAGAAAAATTCAATCTCATTGTTGTGGGCGGAGGGCCCTCCGGTATGATGTGCGCCGGAAGAGCGGCAGAATTAGGAGCCAAAGTTTTATTGGTGGAAAAAAATGCTTCTTTGGGAAACAAATTAATGCTCACCGGAGGTGGTCGTTGCAATATCACTAATGCTATTTTTGATAATGAAACTTTCCTCGATAATTTTCCTCAAGCTAAAAAATACTTATACTCTCCTTTTTCTCAATTTTCCGTTGCTGATACTTTTAATTTTTTTGAAAGTAGAGGTCTCCCTTTGGTTACCGAAGCTCGTCAACGAGTTTTCCCTCAAACTCAAAAAGTTCAAGATGTTTTCAATGTTTTAAGTAAATACATGAAAGCGGGAAAAGTAGTGGTAAAAACCAAAGTCCGCATTGCTTCTTTGGAATATAATAATAAAAAAATAACGGCTTTACTTGATATTAAAAATCGTAAATACTTGGCTGATAATTTTGTTATTGCCACCGGTGGTTTAGCCGCACCGGAAACCGGGGCGACCGGTGATGGCTTAAAATTTCTCAAAAATATCGGGCACACCATACACGCTTCTAATCCGGATTTAGTTCCTCTTAAAAGTAATACTCCTTGGGTGCATCATCTTTCCGGCTTAACTTGGTCGTTTATGAAAATACGTTTTGTTCAAAATAAAAAAACGAAACTACGCAAA
>CAYMNT010000091.1:0-2103 GCA_964391875.1 uncultured Bdellovibrionales bacterium | reverse complement strand
AGGCATTATTGGCTGGCAAAAACTAGAAAACATAAGCTACAAGATACCAAAGTTGAGCTTTCGGAACAAAGTGGCCATAAGGCAAAAGACCCAATTTTTAATAAGCAAATTAATCAAACTAAAGTACATATAATTCTCGGAAAAAATTATGAGGAAAATGAACAGTTGAAAAATTATGCCGGAAAAAATGATCTCTTAATTGAAACTAAAAAATTAATGGGACCCACCGGACTGATTGTTGCCGGAAAAAATCTTTTCCCTCACTCGAAAAAAAACATTTTAACTCAAACAAAAAAACTTATCTTAAAACGAATTAAAAATTCAGCTAAAATTAAAACAGCGGAAGTTAAATGGCGAATAAATTTCCAAAAAGAATTATGAGTAAAAAATTCCAACGTAAAATTGAAAATTTCATCTGCGAAAATTGCGGAAAAAAAGTTACCGGAAACGGTTACACCAATCATTGTCCCAACTGCCTCTGGTCAAAACACGTAGATAATTTTCCCGGTGATCGAAAAAATAAATGTCACGGAAAAATGAAACCCGTTAGTGTTTATCAAAAAAACAATAATTATTATTTAATTCAACAATGTCAACGTTGTCAAACAAAAAAATCCATTAAACTCAATCCTGCTGATAATTTTAATGCCGTATTAAAGATCGCTCAATCTAATCAATAGACCAAATAATAATTCAACAAAAAAAACAACCTTTCAAGGCTGTTTTTTTATTCAAAATAAATAAAGTCTTTTTATTTTTTAATGCTTTTAACTAACTTTTCAAAAATGTCAGCATTTTCCACCGCCAATTGAGATAATACTTTTCTATCTAAAATTATTTTTTTATCCTTTAATAATTTTATAAACTGAGAATATTTTATGCCATATTGACGCACCGCATTATTCAGTCGTAAAATCCAAAGTCGACGAAAGGTTCGCTTCTTAACCTTACGATCGCGATAAGCATACTTACCTGCTTTAACTACCGCTTCTTTAGCGGCTCGATAATTTGATTTTCGACGCCATTTATACCCCTTGGCCATTTTAATTACCTTTTTTCGCCTTTTTGACGCTGTTGTTCCACGTTTAATACGAGACATATCATTTAAATTTAAATCTTAAATTTCCATTAAAATATTTTTAGCCATTTTCCCGACTATCTTAGTATCATTTCTTTTGTTTCTTTTCTTGTTTGAATCCTCCCTTGCGTTGAAATGGTTTTGTCCGCTAGCTCGCTTCAACACATTCTTTTTCGCCGTTACTTTAAACCGCTTAACTACTGATTTTCTGGTTTTTAATTTTCCCATTTTAAAAAATTACTCTTTATTATTGATAACATTAATTATCTTTACTGCTAATAATCATATTAAACCCATTAAAATGCTTCTGAGCCGATTGTTCTATCTTAAACGGAAAATCTATTTTGTCAACAAATTTTTCAAGTTTTTCCTTGGAATCATTCATAAACATTTTTTCCCTTCCTCGTAAAATTATTTCCACTTTTACCTTATCCCCTTTCTTTAAAAACTTTATTACTTGTTTTAATTTAAAATTAATATCTCCTTCTCCCGTATTGGGACGAATTCTTACGCCCTTAATCTCCACTTTTTTTTGGTTTCCTTTATTGTCTTGCTTTTTTTTAGCTTGTTGATATTGATATTTTCCCCAATCAATAATCTTACACACCGGCGGATCAGCCTTGGGAGAAATCTCCACTAAATCCAATCCGACCTCTTGAGCCATCCGTAAAGCCTCTTTTGTATCAACAATTCCCACTTGTTCCCCCATTTGATTAATTAAACGCACCTTGGAAACGTTAATCATCTGATTGGTTCTAGTCTTCGTTGTGTTTTGTCTTCGAAAGTTATCTCTTCTTCCGTACATATTTTTAAATAATTTTAATTTTTTAATTTTCCTCACTAGTTCGCTTTCTCTCGTGCCCTTCAATTCCCTAATTATTTTATCATCATTCCAGCTAATTAGTTACTTTTAATTAATCATCCAATCTGTGGAGGTGATGGGAATTCTCCTCACTCCGATTCGGAGCCGGGGCACTGCGCACCGAAAGCTCGCTAGCTCGCTTTCTCTCGTGCCCTTCAATTCC
>CAYMNT010000090.1:0-2144 GCA_964391875.1 uncultured Bdellovibrionales bacterium | reverse complement strand
GATTTTGTGATTTTTCTCCTATTTTAAAAGCAGGTGTCGGCGTAGTGGGAGAAATAATACAATCCACTTTTTCAAAAACCATTTTCAATTCTTGTTTAATTACTTCTCTAATCTGTTGTGCTTTTTTATAATAAGCATCATAATAACCGGAACTTAAAGCATAAGTGCCCAATATAATTCTTCGCTTGACTTCATCTCCTAAAGCCAACTCTCTGGATAATTGATAAACATCTAAAATATTTTTACTCTTAGCGTCTTCTAACAATGCTTCATTAAATCCAAAACGTAAACCATCCAACCTGGCTAAATTAGAACTTACCTCTGAAGCCATCATCAAATAATAAACCGCTAAACTATGCTTAAAATTCGGTAATTCAATTTTTATTAATTGGGCTCCTTTTTGCTGTGCGTATTTCATTCTCTCTTCCATTTTCATTTTTATTTTTTCATCCAACCCGTCATTATTAAAAAATTCATCAAAAATTCCTATTTTCTTGCCTTTCAAAAAAGTTGCTAAATCTTTTTTTGATAATTTATTTAATTTAGTTTCTTCTTTGGAAATTGTAGTATTGTCTCTGGTATCTTTTCCATAAATTGCTTGGTAAATTATCCTGGCATCATCCACCGTTTTGGTAATAGGTCCGATTTGATCATAACTGGAAGCCATAGCCATTAAACCATAACGTGAAACTCTCCCGTAGGTTGGTTTAAACCCTACTGTCCCAGTTAAACCTGCCGGCTGACGGATTGATCCTCCCGTGTCAGAACCCAAAGCCCAAGCTACCATTTCTGATGCCACCGCCACCGCACTGCCCCCGGAAGACCCTCCCGGTACTCGATTTTTGTCCCAAGGATTTCGACTTTCTCCAAAAAAAGAATTTTCAGTTGAACTCCCCATGGCAAATTCATCCAAATTAGTTTTACCCAACAAAATTCCCTCTCTCGCTTGTATTTTTTTAGTCACTGTCGCATCATAAGGAGCAATATAATTAGCTAACATTTTCGAGGCGGCGCTGGTTCGTTTTCCGGCAACACAAATATTATCTTTTAAAGCATAAGGAATTCCCGCCAAAACATTTACTTCTTCTCCCTGATTTATTCTCTCATCCAGAGCTTGTGCTTGTTGCAGTGGCTTTTTTTCATAAATATCCAAAAAGGCCTTTAGGGCTGTATCCTTTTCTTTGATAATTTTTAAATATTCTTGAGTTAACTCGGTTACACTAATTTCTTGAGAAATTATTTTTTGATGAAGTTCTCTAATCATTGATTTATTAAAATTTTTTATAAAATTACAAAATAACCTTGACTTTTAAATAATTACCTTCTCTGGCGGGAAAAAGTTTCCTAATCGCTTCTTTCTCTGTTTCGGAAACTTCTTCTACTTCGTCGGCGCGCAACTGATTATCTTTCATCTCATAATGATCAACTACCGCCAAATTTCCATCCGCTTTATCCAGGTCTTTAAAATATTCCAAAATATCACTTAAATTAACGGCGAATTTTTTTTTCTCCTCTGCTTTTAAAATTATTCTGGATAAACCTGCCACTTTTTCCACTTCTACTTGAGAAATATTTTTTTTCATTCTTTATATAATTAAATTTTATTTATATTTATTAACCCCCAGCAAAATATTTTGCTGAAGATTAAACATCTTCCGTCCATGTTTAAAACCAACAATGTGCAACAATCCATGAATTAAATTTTTATTAAGTTCCCGCTTAAAATCTTTTTTATCTTCTTTGGCAAAACGTTTAATGACTTCTGGTGATAAAATTAATTCTCCCGCTACTTTCTTGTCTTTGTTATCATAGCAAAAAGAAAGCACATCTGTCGAGCCAACTTGTTTTCTGTATTTTTCATTCAATTCAATCATCTTTTTTTCCGGTATTAAGGCTATGCTTAAATCTAAAATTTTATCTTCCGGTAAAAATTTTTTCTTTTTTAATGTTTGCCAGGTTATTTTTAAAACATCCTCTATTTTTTGATTACTAATTTCTTTTTTAAAAATATTATTAATTTCAATGTGATTGTTTCTCTTCATTTTACTTATTTTATATAATAGTTATTTTTCGTGAAAGAGTTAAAAAAAAGATTTTTAGAAAAATATGTTTATTCCAATTTTTTTTGGTTTTTAAACATAAAT
>CAYMNT010000089.1:0-2206 GCA_964391875.1 uncultured Bdellovibrionales bacterium | reverse complement strand
TTTACAGGGACTGAGCGAGGCGGAGGTCGGACCTTTGCAGACGATAGCATGGTTCAATAGACTTTTATCGGCAAAGATACAATATCTTCCTCATCCTATGTCTTAGTAGATCTTCCGCAGAGATTGGATATTTTCCTCGACAATCTAGATTTGATACTTTTACGTATGATCCAAAACTTACCCCAATAACCGACCGGATAAACTAAAGTAATAATTTATTATTTTAAACTTGAATAAGAATTTAGTTTTTAATTTAATGCTTCAATCCCCGGCAAATTTTTGCCACTTAGAAATTCCAACATTGCCCCTCCACTCATGGAAATATAGTCAAAATCAGAAAAATCACTAAATTGCTTTACCGCTTCTAATGTTTCCCCTCCACCAATCACTTGAATGGCTTTTTTATTTTTAGCGATAGCTTGAGCAATTGATTTGGTTCCGGTGATATAATTTTTATCTTCAAATTTTCCCATCGGTCCATTCCAAACGATTGTATCGGCCTGTTCTATTTCAGCAACATATTTGGCCACTGTTTCAGGACCGATATCTAACCGTTGGGCTTCTTTCTCAACCGGCGCAAAATCTGTCGGTAATAGTACTTTTTCGTCCAGTTCTAATTTTTCATCTAAAGCTTCATTGGCAATCAACCCTCCCACTAAAATTTTATCATAGAGTTCAACCATATTATCAATCACCGGTAATTTAGTGGCGATTTTAGCTCCCCCAATTACCAACACCGCCGGATGATCAGGCTGGTTTTTTACCCAAGAAAGTTTTTTAAATTCTTTTTCCATTAACAATCCCGCACATTTTTCTGATGTAAATTTAGGAAAACCCACTAAAGAAGCATGGGCTCGATGAGCAACGGAAAAGGCATTATTGATGTAAATATCAAAATTTCCGGCAACCCGTTTAGAAAATTCATCATCATTATCTTTTTCCCCTTTCCAGAAGCGTAAATTTTCCAAAAAATAAATTTTATTTTTAGGTTCTTTAGCGCCAGTTAAATATACAATTTCTTCTAAATTTTTCAGTAAAACAATTTTTTCTTTTAACAATTCATTTAATTTTTTCACTACCGGCTTATTGGAAAATTCTTCCTTAAATGTGCCTTCCGGTCTTCCAAGATGAGAAGTTAATAGTATAACTTTTGGATCTTGTTTCAATATGTATTTAATTGTGGCTAACCCCGCCCTAATCCTCACATCATCAATTACCCTTCCTTCTTTCACCGGTACATTAAACCCACAACGAATAATCACTTTTTTTCCGGAAAAATCAATTTGTTTTAATGTTTTCATAGATTAATTTTAGTTTATAATATTTGAATTTTATGTTTTTTTAACTCTGCCTTAAATTGATTAAGCGTTGTATAAATATGAGTCTTAAAACCTAATTCTTTAGCCCCTTTTAACCTTTGCTTTCTATCATCACAAACTAAAATATTTTGTGCTTTAACATTAGTCATGGTCAATAATTTGTTCCAACATTTTTTTTCCGGTTTTATCGTTTCAATTTCGTAAGGCAGAACAATTAAATCAAAAATATTTTTTAGTTTAAATTCATTTATTATAAATTCCAAACGATACCTTTCATTGTTAGTCAAAAGAACAGTTTTTATTTTATTCTTTTTAATTTTTTTGATTGTCTCCATCAATTTATTGTCAATTTTTTCCCCACTAAACCACCAGTTTATAAATTCATTAAATCCTTTTCTCCAATCCCAAATAGGAAAATATTTATTCTCCAATACTTTTTTTAGTTCTAGTCTTCCTTTTTGGCAGTCCTTAAATTCTCTCTTAAAAAATGGCATGACTTCTTCTTCTGAAATAGCTAATTTTCTTTTTAGTTTATCGCTAAAATATTCTCGCCGTTTTAATACCATCCCATCTAAATCAAAAACAACTACTTTTATCATACTTTAATCATTTAGTGTTTATTACTTACGCTTATAAAATAACCATTAATTTTTATCTATGAGACAGTTTATCATATTTAAATAAAATAATAAATAAAAAAACGCCATACCGCCTTGGAGCAATTAAAGTCGAACTTAGGAGGGAGGTAGTCCAACTTTAAACTCCGAAAGCGGTATGGCATCTTCTTTTTCAACATCATCTTAAAGGTTTTAAAGTTTAGCTAAAACACTTTTTGTTGTCAAGTTTTTGTATAAGATGACCACCTCGTGGACACCCCCACCAAACTT
>CAYMNT010000088.1:0-2260 GCA_964391875.1 uncultured Bdellovibrionales bacterium | reverse complement strand
ACAATGCCCGCTTCAAAAAATTTAAGCTCTGATTTTGCCTCGCAAAATGGATTATTATATTCTAATGGAGCCAGATTAATGTCACACTTCGCAATATTGGCAAAATGTTTTTCTCTTGGCACATAAGGTAATTGTTTAATTCTTGTACTAAACTTTTGCACCAACTCACTTTCAACATCAAGCGGACCCACCAACAAAAGCTCTACATTTTCATATTTTTGCATTACACTCATCAGCGCATCGGTAATTGTTGCAAAATCCTTGTCGTGACTAATGGTGCCACTAAAATATCCCAATCGCACCACTGTGGAAGTGCGCTTAGTTGCCTCTCTACTTCCCTGAGCGTTTTTCACATCTTTCATGGATAATTTATTTGGCACGATAAAAACTTTTTTTCCTTTGGCCTGTAATTTGTTTGCCAAAAATTGCGTTGTGGTGGTAGCAACTTTTACATAGTCATCTTGAATAATTTCTCGTCCTATTCCTTTTTTATAAATAGCTTGTTCCGTCCGACTGATTTTTTGATAATAATGCATATATTTTAAATACTGTGGATCAAACACCAAATCATCCGTTTCAAAAATAATTTCCTTTTGCTGTTTTTTAATCTCTTCAATCATTTGAGCGATTTTTTTCGAATAATTGGTGCGCTGAAAAATAAAAACCGAAAAACGCTTAACGTATCGTTGCAACAAAGGATTATCTTGAGTGGCTATACCGCAAGTAAATCCTTGCAAACGTAATTCTTCCGCTATATGCCGAGAACGATAACGCGCACTATCTCCCACTCCACTGGCAATAAAAAGAATATCCCCTTTTCCTACCCGTTGAAATAATAAAAAAAAGGCATTTAAAACTCGTCTAGTTCCATTAAATACCCCTTCACGTTTAATCACTTGCCCCGCTTTTATAATTTTTACTATCAAAGAATTCATTATTTTGTAAATAATTGTTGCTTAATTTTAATCTTTTAATAATGCTTCCATAATTCTAACTAATTTTTCAACTGATTGTTTTTCACTTTCTTGTTCCAAATTATACACCACTTTCTTTAAATCAATTGTCTCCAAAATTTGTTTTAAATCTGACCAAGTGGTTAAATAATTTCCTCGCTTTCCCAACCTTTGCCGGTTGAATTTATTACCAAAACAAATAATCGGCAATTTCCCCGCCATATAATTTACCAATTTACCACTACTTTCCGTTGAATCTTCTTTGGGATCAATAGCCACTTGTGCCAACTTTAAATAATTGGGCAAAAAAAAGTAACCGAATTCTTGACAAAAATATATTTTTTTATTACCGGCATATTTTTTTTTAAAAAAAACTTTTTCTTTACCGTTACCAAACATTAACAATTTCCAATTCTTCAATTTTTGAGTATTAAATACTTGTAACAGTTTATCTACCCCTTTACTTCTGTCCATTCCTCCCGTGTAAATCAATACCCGGTCATCACCTCTCCATTTTTTTATATCTTTCAGCTCCAATTCAACCGCTCGCTTTTTCATTTTTTGCTTGGTAAATAAATCAAGGTTTATCCCATCCTTTATTACCACCGGATCAAAATTATACCTTTGTTTAATTTTTTCTGCCGACCGTTTACTGGAAGCCACCACTTTGTCCGCTCGTTTTATAAGCCAATAAGAAAATTTTACAAATATTTTTTTAGCTATGGTTTTTTCTTGATTGTAACTCTCAAATTCATCGCTTAAATCTCCTTGTAAATCAAGTACTATGGGAATTTTTTTACCTCTCAAACCAAACCATAATTTAGTCAATCGCTTAATTAACCAAGCCACACCCAGTCCTTCAAACAAATGAGCGTGAATAATATCCGGTTGATATTCCCTTATTAATTTCACCCCTTTAAAAACCATTTCCAAATCCAACCAAATTTTTCCCCAAGAAAATCCCGGATGAGTTTTGGTGTACCAGCTGTTTTTACCAATCCTTACCAACTTAATTCCGACTATATCATTCCCTAAACCATAACAAAAAACCAACTCTTGGTGTCCCAATTTTTGAAGATATTCCACTTCGTTGTATATACGCATATGACTTCCTCGATCGGAAAAAAATGATGTTGGGGCAATAGTTAGTATTTTCATTAAATTAAATTAATCCTTGTTGTTTCTTCTTTTTATCTTCTTTTTTTTAATTTTACTTGATTATTTGTCTAAATATTTGTCAAATCTGTCCACAACAATTATACTTATTGTAGCTGGTTATTCTATTTTTAACAATGTTTTATTGAATA
>CAYMNT010000087.1:0-2304 GCA_964391875.1 uncultured Bdellovibrionales bacterium | reverse complement strand
CAATTAAAAATAATGTATTACTAGAAATAAATGCTTCATTTTTTTATAAAAATAAGATAAAAGATAAAAATATTTTAGACAATATTAAAAAGATGATTAATATTTTAAAGGAATATAATAAAAAGATGATTGTAAATTCTGACGCACATAGTATGTTTGAGATTGGTAAGTTTGATGATGTAAAAAGTAAATTTTCAGAGTTGGGGATAGCTGAGGAAAATTTATTGAACTATGAGGTGAAAGAAGTTTTTGAGTTTTTTGGTATAAAGAAATAAAAAGTAAATTAACACTATGCCAGATAGCGCAGGGGAGAGATTTAATAAAGCATCAAGTGAAAGAAGTAAAGACAAACAAAGAGAAGAAAGATTGGTTGAATATTTGGGAGGAGCGATAGCTCCTTTAGTGGAAGCATTACAACAAATTGATGCCAATGACATATTAAACAATAAAAATATGAGTCAAGACTGGAAAGATGAGCTGAAAAAAATAACTGAACAGGGAAAACAAGTTACCACAAAAGATGTTTATGAAAGACTTAAACCCTTGAAAAGTTTTAAAGAATATTGTGATTGGCTTAAAAAGGAGGGGCAGGAAGATGAATTATTTAATGGTTTAATTAAAAAGGTAGAAGTGAAAAAATGGGACGAACTGGTAAAAAAGTTTAACGATGAATTACCGGAAATAAAAAACCGGCAGGAGAAAGAAAAACTAGAAGAGTATTTGAAAAAATTCAGGCAGATGACTTTTTCAATATATTTTTGAGAGAAATGAGGCTAGTGACGGAAAAGAAAAAGATGAATTATAAAATTTATAAAAGAAATATTTAAACAAACTATCAATAAATTATTATGATTAAAAAAAAATTACAAACTATAATTAATATTCAAAAAGAAGCTGAAAAAATAATCAACAAAGTAGATAATTTTGCTGATTGGGAAAAAGCCAGGGTTAAATTTTTAGGGCGAAAAAGTGAACTCAATAAAATTTTAAAAAGTTTAAAAGATTTGGAAGTTAAAGCTAAAAAAAGGCTTGGGTCAGTGGCCAATCAAACTAAACAAAGAATTACTCAAATTATAGAAAAAAAGAAACAGGAGCTGGAGCAGAAGAAAAATTTTCAAAAAAATAAACTGGATGTTACTTTGCCGGTTAAACAAGCTTCACTGGGTCATCAACATCTTCTTTCTCAGGTACAACAGGAAATCGAGGAAATTTTTAAACAAATGGGATTTGAAATTGCCGATGGTCCAGAGGTGGAAACGGAATGGTATAATTTTACCGCCCTTAATGTACCGGCCGATCATCCGGCACGAGATATGCAAGATACTTTTTGGTTAAAACAAACAATAAAAAATAAAGAAAAAAAAGAACGCTTAGTGGCGCGAACACAAACATCCAATGTGCAAATTCATTTTATGCAAAATAATAAACCGCCTCTTAAAATTGTGGCTCCGGGAAGAGTTTTTCGCAACGAGGCAACGGACGCTAATCACGAACATACCTTTTATCAATTTGAGGCTTTAGTGGTGGATAAGAATATTTCAGTAGCTAATTTCAAAGATATTGCTCAGAAGTTTTTTACCGCTTTTTTCGGAAAAGCAATGAAAATTCGCTTACGCCCCAGTTATTTTCCGTTTACTGAACCAAGTTTTGAGTTTGACATTTCTTGCACCGTTTGTGGCGGGAAGGGATGTCGTTCCTGTAAGCAAACCGGTTGGCTGGAAATTGGAGGAAGTGGAATGGTTAATCAAAGGGTTTTCAAATCTGTTGGATATAAGAAAGGTGAGTGGCAAGGATTTGCTTGGGGTTTTGGTATTGATCGATTGGCTATGATGAAGTATAAGATTAACGATATTCGTTTATTTGAAAGTGGGGATCTAAGATTTATTAAACAGTTTTAATGGAGTATTATCCTCAAAAGGATAATTAATAAAAATTATTCAATTGAGCCAGCGTTTTAAAATTTATATCTAGCTCATAGTTAGCAGAAATAAATTTTTAAAAATTAACTACATTTATTATGAAACCAAAAATTAAAGCAATCTATATAACAGTTAAAAATATGGATAGAGCGGTAAAATTCTATGAGGATATTTTCGATATTAAAGTCTCCTCAAAGTCTGACAGAATGAGCTCATTTGACTTTGAAAATATTTCTTTCCTTCTTTTTGATCCAAGCATTGATGGTGAAAAAGTTTACATTGGCAATAATGTAATACCAAATATTGAAGTTGAGGATATAAATAAAATGCTAGAGCTTGTAAAAAGTAAAGACTGCAAAATAATTATGCCTCTGGAAAAGATTGA
>CAYMNT010000086.1:0-2325 GCA_964391875.1 uncultured Bdellovibrionales bacterium | reverse complement strand
TAAATCAATTAAATCAACATCTTCTACATTTATTTTTTTATAAAAATAAGTATCTCTCATGACCTCCACCGTAGCCGCCCCCACTCGCGTCATAAATAAAATTGAAGCCCAAATGATTATATCGGTTGAATGAATAAAAGTAAATACGGCGATAAAAATTGCCATCAAAATTATTCCTCCTAACAACCATTCTTTTTCTCCCATTTTTTTGTCAGCTAAAACCCCTAAAGGATATTGCAAAAAAACGAAAGGTAACAACATTATGGTAAAAATTATTCCCATTTCTTTCCAACCAACTCCCTGCATTAAAAGATGTAATGGAACAAAAACTACCGTAGTGGCATAGAAAAAATCCAACAATAAAGCTATATAATAAATTCTAAAAATATTCTTGCGCTTAATTAATTTTTTTATGCTTATTGAAAGATTAGTTCTCTTTCTCGTTTCAGTTTTAATTTTTCTCAGTTTAATTAAAGTGATTAGCACCGCTATCATTACTATTCCACCGGCAATAAAAAATACCCAATTAATGGCCTTCCTACTCACCACAACAGTTGCCAAAAAAGGGGCCAACAACAAACCAAAATTCATAGCCGTTAACTGAAGCCCTCTAATTTTTCCCGTAATTTCATTGGAAGAAAAATTTTCTATTAAAATATCCAATCCCACCCAAGTCAAGGCACCAAACATCATTGAACCAATGGCAAAAATTATCACTAATTGATGTTGATAAAAAATACCCAAACTCAATAGCGCCAACATTTTTAAGATTATAAAAAACAAAAATATTTTGGCTATTCCGTATTTTCTAATTAAATGATATAGATTTAATAAAACAATTAAAGAAGCAAAATATCCCAATAAATAAAAAATACTAACATTGTCCAATCCGCTCAATTCTTTCAAAAAATTTGAAAAAACATATAACACTAAAGCCATTTGGAAGCCCAATAAAAAGGAAATCAGGTTTAGCCAACCCAATAATTTCCTTTTATTGTTTTTTCTTTTATTTTTTTTCATTATTTTTTCCTCCCACTTTTCATACTCTTCCACAGAAAATTATTCCTTATTTATTTTTTCTTCCGTTTTATTCTTCCGTGATAGTCGGCATATTTTAATTTAGTTACTTTAAGCTCTCCCGAACGATAAGTGCACCAAGGGTTGGGATATTCATCCGGATCTAAACAACACTCCATATCCAGGTGCAAATAACCCTTATTATTGGTTTTGCTTTTACCAACATAATCATGTTTTTTCTTGCAAACATACTTGCCATTAACTCTTTTAGCTCCTCCGGGAATTTTAGCGGCCGGCCTTCTGGGCTTGGGTTTTACATAATTAAAATAATTAATTCTTCTCCAGGGCACCAATTTATCTTGCGCTGTTATTTTGGCCTTTATTAATTCATAACCAAACAACCCATAAACAATATTTTTATGAAAAATCACTTGTGCATTTTCCAACAACCGGCGTTGACAATCATTATAGCAAGCGTCTCTCAAAAAAACGGCTTTATTCCCATTTGCTAATTGCCCCAACATTTTTATTTTTTTATCTTTCGTTATATTTAAAAATAATAACTTGGCGGAAACTATTTTTTCCTTAGTTTGATATTTCTTTTTTACCAAAATTGGAACAACTACCACCTCCTTATTATTTTTATTGTAAATACCAATATTCTTTCCTATTTCCAATGTATATCCTTGACCGTAATTAATTTTGTAAGTATCGGTAATCATTGCATCTTGATTGTCTATTAGAAAAATAGCTAATTCCGACACATTATTGTTTGCCACTAAACTTAAATTTCTTTTAGCCACATTAATTAATTTACTTACTTGATAATTATCAAAGTTAATTTGTTTAGCTGAATCTTTTTTATCCAGCACATAATTTTTTACAATCAACTTATTTCCTTGATTTTTATCATCATCTTTTTCAAGGTAAATTAATTTATTTTCTTCTGTTTCAATCACTGAAATCGCCGATGAGTTATTTAATAAATTGTCTTTTAATAATTTAGTGGCTCGTCCTAAATTTAATTTAATTAATTCTTCTTGAGTTCTGATAATCTTCGTCTGATCATTAACTAAATCAATTTCATAAATACGCTTTTTTAATTTCTCACCGAAATTATTCTTATTAATCTTATGTTTTATTTTATTCTTAGCTGTTGTTTGTAAATAAACCTTCTTATTTGATGTAGTAAACTTAAAATTAATCGTTTCCGCCGGCTCACCCACCAGTGCATGAAAATGACAATCCAAAGTAAAGTCGCTCCTTAAACTGCATTGATTTATTAAATGTAAATAAGGATTATGAGGT
>CAYMNT010000085.1:0-2367 GCA_964391875.1 uncultured Bdellovibrionales bacterium | reverse complement strand
GGTAAATTCTTGTACTTGTTTTACTTTTTCTATTTTAGCCATTCCCTGCGAAGAACTGAGACTTACTATTTGGTCACCCGCTTTTAAGTTTGCTTCACTGGCCGGAGAATTGATTGCTACTTTGGTTATTTGAACCTTGGCATTGTTTACTGAAACATTATCGTCAATTTCTTGAGGGATACCTAAATAAAAAGCACCGGCAAATAAAATTATTCCCAGCAAAAAATTCATAGTTACTCCCGCTACCAATACTTTAAATCGAGCGAAAATTTTCTGATGAGAAAAACTTCTGGGATTATTTTTTTCCTCCCCATCTTCTCCGGTAATTTTAACAAAACCGCCAAGAGGAATCCAATTAAAAGAAAAAACTGTATTATCTTCATCTTTTATTTTTTTTGATACCCGCTGTGACCCCCAAATTAATTTCCACTTCCCTTGTTTATTTTTGAATACGCCCGCTAAACGAGGAGGAAATCCGAAACCAAATTCCTCCACCGACATACCCTCCTTTTTAGCCATTAAAAAATGACCGGCTTCGTGTGCTAAAACCAATACCCCTAAAATAATTAGAAAAACAAAAATTGAAAACATTTTAGTCTCTTATTAAAAAATTATAAAAACCAACAATTATAAATGACTTTTTACAAAGTCTATCATCTTCTTTACTTTTTTACCAGGACATGCTAAGCTTTTTCGGTATAATTCATTCTAACAATTTATTAATAATTTTAATTTATAAGTTTTATTTTACCCATTATGCCTATTAAAAAATCCGCCAAAAAATATATGCGCAGTTCCCGCAGAAAAAATTCTCTTAATAATGAAAGAAAGATAGCCTTTCGTGTAGCTACTCGTAAAGTTATTGATTTAATGAAAGAAAATAAATTAGAAGAGGCACAAACAGCTTTTATTGATGCTCAAAAAGCTATTGATAAAGCAGCCAAGAACGGAATAATTAAAAAGAATACCGCTGCCAGAAAGAAATCTCGTCTTCATAGAATACTAAGAAAAAAATAAAATCACTTTCACACAGTTAACTAAAAAACGACCGTTTGGTCGTTTTTTAGTTAACTGTAAGCTTTACTTTTTTTATTTTTCTTCTTTTGTTGCTACTTCTGTTGCTACTTCCTCTCCCATCTTTTTCTCATAACCGGTACCGGCTGGAATTAGTTTTCCAATAATTACATTCTCTTTTAGTCCTCTTAGATAATCAATTTTCCCTTGAGTGGCCGCATCAATCAATACTCTAGCCGTTTCTTGAAATGAAGCAGCGGAAAGAAAACTATCTGTAGAGAGAGCCACTTTTGAAATTCCCATAATTAATTGTTCTCCCTTGGCAGGCGTTCCCCCTTTTCTTTCAACTTCTTTGTTAGCTTCAATAAATTTAACTTTTTCGATTATATCTCCCAATAAAAGTCCGGTTGATCCTGGTTCAATTATCCGGATTCGAGAAATCATTTGCCTAATAATTAATTCTATGTGCTTATCATCAATACCTTCTCCTTGAGTTTGATAAATCTCCTGCACTTCTTTAACAATATAACGATGAACTGCTTCTGCTCCCGATATTTTTAATAATTTTCTTAAATCAATGTGTCCTTCGGAGAGAATAGTTCCTTGAGTTACTAAATCACCTTTTTCGACTTTTAAATTCATCACCGCAGGAACCGCATATTGTTTTGTCGCTTTGGCTTTAGTCTTACCTTTTTCTTTATTTGTTTCCGTACTTTTCAAAGTTATTATTTTTTGTTTTTTGTTCTCCTCAATAGATTCAATTTTGCCATCAAATTCCGCTACCACAGCTTCTCCTTTGGGAGTTCTCGCTTCAAAAATTTCATCTACTCGAGGAAGTCCCTGGGTAATGTCAGTTCCCGCTACTCCTCCAATATGAAAAGTTCTCATAGTTAACTGAGTCCCCGGTTCACCAATAGCTTGCGCAGCCACGATACCCACCGCTTGACCTAACTCAACTAAATTATTCCTTCCTAAATCTTTACCATAACATTTTTGACAAACTCCTCGTGCAGTTTGACAAGTAGTTAAAGTTCTTATTTTAACTTTTTCAATCTTCGCTTTTTCAATTTCCTGCGCTTGAATAAGCTCAATTAACTCATCTTTTTTGACTATTATTTTACCAGTTTTAGGATGAACAATATTTTCTACCGTAATTCGTCCTTCTACTCGAGAAGAAAAACTTTGTCCAATTTGGTCTGAATCTTCACGAAAAATATAAGCTCCTTTGGTGTTGCCACAATCTTCCTCAATAACCACCACATCTTGACTAACGTCTACCAAACGTCTAGTTAAATAACCGGCAGTGGCCGTACGTAAAGCGGTGTCAGCCATCCCTTTTCTTGCTCCATGAGT
>CAYMNT010000084.1:0-2400 GCA_964391875.1 uncultured Bdellovibrionales bacterium | reverse complement strand
ATAGCAGTATTATTAAAAGAAGCGGTGGAGGCATTGCAAGTCGAAGAGGGAGATGTGATTGTGGACGCGACCTTGGGAAATGGAGGGCATACTTTGGAATTATTAAAAAAAGTTGGTGAAAAGGGAAAAGTAATAGCCATAGATTTAGATAAAGAAGCAGTCGTACATTTTCAAAATAAAATAAAGGATAATTTTCCAGAGCTAGAAAACAGATTAATTTTGGTCAGTGATAATTTTAAAAATATCAAAAACATTTTAGCAGAACTTTATGCTGGGGGTGGTATAAAGTCTGATAAAGTTAATGGTATTTTAGCTGATTTGGGTTGGCGCATTGAACAAATACAGGATGAGCGTTACGGAATGAGTTTTAAGAAGAGAGCGGAATTGAATATGCAATTAAGTGGAAGTAAGAAAAAATATTTTACAGCGAAAAAAATTGTTAATCAATGGTCAGAAAAAAAATTAGCGCATATTTTTAAAGAATTTGGTGAAGAACGAGAAGCGAGAAGAATAGCCAGCGCTATAATAAGAGAAAGAAAAACAAAAGAGATTATTTTTACCGATAGATTGGCAGAAATAGTAACGAAGGCTAAACGATTTAATAAAGAAAGAAAGATTCATCCGGCCACTAAAACTTTTCAGGCATTGAGGATGGTGGTTAATGATGAATTAAATAATTTAGAAGTATTTTTAAAAGAAGCGGTAAAGGTGTTGAAAAAAAATGGCAGATTAGTGGTAATTTCGTTTCATTCGCTGGAAGACAGCATAGTTAAGAAATTTTTTCGGGAAAACGCTAGGGGATGTGTTTGCCCAAAAAATTTTCCTATCTGTGTTTGTCACCATAAAGCTTTATTGAAAAATATTTCCAATAATAAAGTGATTACCGTTTCTAAAAAAGAAATGGAAGTAAATTATCGTTCTCGGAGTGCTCGCCTGAGAGTAGCAGAAAAACGATTGTAGAAAAATAAAAACAAAAACAAAATGAAAGTGAGTTATGAAAAAAATAAAAAATTAAATGTTGCCGGTTGGCAACATAATTCTCAAGGATTTCAAATTAGTCGTTCAATATTTTTTGGGTTGCTACTTATAGCCATCGGGATATCGTCTTTAAGTTATCTTTTTCAAGTAAATCAAGTGGCGGTTATGGGGACAAAAATTATGGAACGAAAAAATAAAATAAAAGAGTTAAATAAAGAAAAAGAAGCTTTAAATATTACTTCAATCAAATTACGCTCTATTGAAAATTTGGAAAAAAATAAAGAAGAGTTGGGAATGATTAAGCCAAATGAAATTGGGTATATGGAAATTAATCATACGGTAGCCATGAAAGACTAAAAAACGAGAGAATAAAAAAGAATTTGAAATCATAAAGGAGCTACTTATTGATATAAAGGGAGGAGTTCCGTTTTATTTTATCGACTGAATGAATTCACGTATTATTAAAAAAAGAAAATACAAAAAAACAGCAAAAAAAAGAGACACTCACTCCCGTCTTTATTTAGTTATGTTAGTAATTTTTATTTTAATCGGAATTACGATTTTTAGAATTTATCAATTACAGGTTTTAGAGTCAGCTAAGTATCAAAAATTAGCCAACAATCAACATCAATCCAGACAAGAGATATTACCAAGGCGAGGAAATATTTTAATCAAAGAAAAAGAAGGAGAATTTTCTTTAGCTATCAATCAACAATTAATGACAGTCTTTGCTGTGCCGGATGAAATTAAACACCCAAAAGAAGTAGCGGAAAAAATCTACACTATTTTAGCGTTGGATAAAAATAAGTTGATTGATAAGTTGGCGAAAGAAAATGACAAGTATGAAGTTTTAAAGAGAAAATTATCAGAAAAAGAAGCCCAGGAAATAAAAAAAATGAATTTGACCGGTATTTATTTAAAAAGAGAACACTGGAGATATTATCCGGCAAATGATTTAGCTGCTCACGTTGTCGGATTTGTCGGTTATAACGGAAATAAAATGACTGGTCGTTATGGGGTGGAACAATATTTTGAAAAAAATCTTAAAGGAGAAAAAGGATTGCTGGAACAAGAAAAAGATATTTTTGGGCGTTGGATATCAATTAGCAACAGATTATTAAAGCCGGAAAAAAATGGACAAAATCTGGTACTGACTTTAGATCATATGATACAATTTAAAGCTCAAGAGATATTGAAAAAGGCTGTTTCAAAACATGGCGCAGATGGAGGAAAGATAATAATTATCGAACCTTACAGTGGAAATATCTTAGCCATGGCTAATTATCCGACTTTTAATCCCAATGAATATGCTAAAGAAAAAGATATGAGAATATTCATCAATCCTATTGTTTCTGATGAATATGAATGTGGTTCGGTTTTCAAAACCATTACCATGGCGGCAGGTTTAGATAGTGGAAAAGT
>CAYMNT010000083.1:0-2493 GCA_964391875.1 uncultured Bdellovibrionales bacterium | reverse complement strand
GAATGTAAATAGATATTAGATAACAGAGAAGGGAATAGGGAATAAATAATGCACAAATAAAAATATTCTCAAGTAAATTAATTTTAATGTTATGAATTTAGCACAATTTTTAGTAAAAGCGAAAACAAGCACCTATGTCTCTCAAGGAGAAGGCGGAGAAAAAATAATCAACGATGGTTGTAAGGAATTAACATTTAAAGAAAAAAATTTAGAATACCGAGATAGATACTATGGAAGCAATCCATTTATTGGTGAGGAAGTTATTTTTAAAGATAACAAAGCAATTTGGGTGATGAACTACTGTGGCAAGGTTACCTCATCCGAAGTAGACATTAAAAAACCGTATGGATTTTTAAAGGAAGCCATGAGTAATGTTAAGGTGGAGAGACCCTTTAGAGGACCAACTAAACATAGTAAAGGAGATTTTATCTACAATGATTCCAGTAAAGGTATCATTAATAAATTCATTGGGATGGAAAAAATTTCATACAAAGGAAAATGCGTTTACGAACTAACCTATCACGGATGTTCAATTAAATAGCCTTACTAAAAAAACATAATACATAGAGCTTTGTAGGTTATTTATCGCTTAGGGCATGCTATTCTGTAGCCTTGGCGAAAGATAGCTCCGGGGGTCGGATTCGAACCGACGACCAATTGATTAACAGTCAACTGCGCTACCGCTGCGCCACCCCGGAATATTGTTTCATCGTATACAATGTATTTGGCTTGTGATAATTATTAAGAATGTATTAATTTTCACAATAAAATCATTTTAGCTAAAATAAAAATTTTGGCAAGGGGGAGAAATAAAAAAGGATTAATTAAGATGATTTCAGAAATGATTTATTGTAAATAATTAAGTAGAGAGGAAGGGCGACTATTAAAAGAATAATTCCAAAAAATAAATAACCACCATTCAAATCGGAATATTTAATTAAAAATCCAAGTAAAAGGGATAAAAATATTTTACCAAGAGCGCTAAAAAAAGAAAAAACTGATAGATAGGTAGCTTTTAGTTGTGAAGAAGGGCAATTTTTAAGCAAATGATAGTGAAAAATAATTGATCGAACACGACGGTAAGCGCTGGTAAAAATAAATAAAATTATTCCCAGGATTATTTGGTGAGTTAGCCCGATTAAAATGAACATTAAAATAATGAAAAGTGCATCAAAAAAATAAAAAGTAGCAGGTTTTATTTTTTTGAAATTTAAATGAGGCATAAAAAAAGTGAAAAAAATGCTGACGACACCGGTGAGGGAAAAGATAAAACCAAATAATTTCAAAGGAACGTTGATTTCTTGAAAATATAGCTCTCTAAAAATAGTCAAGACAATAAAAGAAGCGCCAATAATTCCAAAAAATATAAACAAAAGTAGCTCTTTTCTTTTTTTTATTTTAATTAATAAATCAAGAAAATTATTGTTTAAATTTTCTTGAACAGGTAAAAATATTTTCTTGGGAGTAGTCATCAACGTATAAGAAATAAAAGCGCCAAGATGAATAACGAAACCTAAAACAAAGGGTAAAAGAGGTGAGATTTAATAGGTCAGAGGAACTAAGGCAACTAATATTATATTTCCTGTCATAGCATAGCGTCTTTCTTGAGAAGAGATTAAAATAAAATCAGCCGGTCGTTTAAGCGCTAAAAGTGTTTCGTGGATAAAGGCTTGCTGAGTACCGGAATGGAAAGAAGTACCAAACCAAAATAAGACCATAGCCAAACAAGCACCAAAAAAATTGGGATAAAAAATATAAATTAAAGGAGAAATGGTCATTACAAAAGATCCAAAAAGGAGAGACTTTTTATGCCCAAACTTATCAGCTAAATAACCACTGGGTATTTCGCTTATTAAAACAACCAAAGAAGTAATAGATGAAATAATACCGATTTGAGCTAAACTTATTCCGGCAACGGCCGTAGCATAAATGGTAACAATGGGTAGATAAGGTCGTCGTTCAAACATCCCCCTAATTTTATATAACCATAAATTACGCTCAAGTTTTTTTTGATAATTCATAAATCGATTTTAATCAAAATTACATCCTATCCACTATTTGAATTCCCAAAATAGCTAAACCATTTTTTAAAGTTTGAGCGACGGATTTAATTAAAATTATTTTAGCTGATCTTTCAACGGAGGTACTTCTAAGGATGGAAGTAGTATGGTAATAGTCATTAAAAAGTTGTGCCAATTCAAATAAATAGTTGGCCACTTTGGAGGGATCGTATTTTTCGGTTGCTTGTTTAATTATTTCCGGATAATGAGCCAAGCTTAAAATTAATTGTTGCTCCAATGGTTTTTCTAATGAGTCAAGGTTAAGCTCTCTCGAGGTAAATGATTTGTTTTCCGTTTTACGTAAAATACTTTGAATGCGAGCATAAGTATACTGTAAATAAGGGCCGGAGTCTCCCTCAAAACTGATGGATTCATCAATATCAAACTAGAGATATTTTTGAGTATTGATTTTTATGAAGCCGTATTTGATAGC
>CAYMNT010000082.1:0-2544 GCA_964391875.1 uncultured Bdellovibrionales bacterium | reverse complement strand
CTTTGGCTAAAACACCCTTGGATACTTTTGTTTTGGCTAAGTTTTCCCAAAAAGAAAAAAAAGCATTGGAGCAAATGCTTACCTTAAGTGTTCAAGCCATTGATTTTTTTATCTCTCATGATTTTGAGACCACCGCTAATAAATTCAATTAACTATTTTTTGATTTTTTTTGATTTTTTAAAATATTTATGGTTTGAGTATAAGCTCGTAAATTATGTAAAGAAGCCAATCGAAAAGCGGTAAAGTCTCCAATTTTAAATAAGTGTCTTAAATAGGCCCGTGAATAATTTTGACAGGTAGGACAATCACAGAATTTGCTGATGGGCTTTAGGTCGTTGGCATATTTTCCTTTTTTAATATAAAGGTTTTGATAAAATTCTTTTTTCTTAAAAATACTCTTTTCTTGAGGATTTTTTTTAAAAGCATAAAGTCGTTGGTGTCGCGCATCTCTAGTCGGCAAAACACAATCAAAAATATCCCAACCCACTTCATTTAATCTAATAATATCGCTTAACTTCCCGGAACCAAGAGCGAATTTTGGATAACCATCGGGAATAAGTTCCGCTACATATTTAGCCAGTTTGATATCTTGTTCATTTTTATCATTAACGGTATAGCCTCCATAACCGTAACCATCAAATCCTATTTTTAACAATTCTTCGGCACAATACTTCCTTAGCTGTTTATCCCAGCCTCCTTGAATTACCGCGAAAAGATGTGGTCGGTTTTGACTGGTTAACTTTCGCCGTTTAATTTGTCGCTCAAATTCTTGTTTACTTTTTTTTGCCCAAAGAATGGTGCGTTCAATACTTTTTTTAATTTGTTTTTTATCTGCTTGAGGATCGGTAAAATCATCCAAGCAAATCATTATATCCGACCCAATGTCAAATTGAGTTTGAATTGATTCTTCCGGAGAAAATAATTTATGCCGATTTTTGCCGATGGGAAAAAATACCCCTTGATCGGTGATTTTTCCTCGCCCTTTTTTTCGATGAATTAAAGAAAAAACTTGCCAACCGCCCGAATCGGAAACCACCAATCCATCAAAATTCATAAAGTTTTTAATCCCTCCGGCTTTCTTTAAAACTTTCATCCCCGGTTGACTTAATAAATGATAGGTATTCACCACCACTCCTTTTACTTTTATTTTTTTTAAATCATAACTGTCCAGACTGCGTGTTACGGCTTGTGTAGCATCCGGTAAAAAAATCGGCAATGGATAACGCTTATTTTTTATGGTTAGACTTTTTCTCATTTAAATTTCTTAAATCTTTCCTAATTTTTTAATTTCCTCTGCCGTCATTTGAGCACACTTCTCCCAGGAAAATCTTTTAACATTTTCTTTTCCTCGCTGAATAATTTGCTGAGAAAAATTTTTATCCTTTATTATTTGATTGGCTAATCGCGCCATCGCTGGATAATTTTTCGGATTAACTAAAATTTTCTCATCTCCCGCCACCTCATTCAACGGAGCAAAATTAGAAGTTATAACCGGCGTGCCCAAATACTGAGCTTCCAAAATGGGAATACCAAAACCTTCCGACAACGAAGGGAACATTAATAACTGTGCCTGACTCAATAAAGCCCATTTCTTTTTTTTACTGACATAACCTAATTCTTGAATATACCGCCGATGCTTCAATTTATTTTTAACTTGTTTAATCTTTTCATAACCATAACCCGGTTGTCCAACTAAAATCAACTTCCCTTGATAATTATATTTTTCCCGCAACCACTCAAAGGTGCGCATAATTCCTTCGATATTTTTTCGTTCTTCCAATCGTCCTATAAACAAAATGAACTTGTCTTTTTTTTCTTTAGTTAAAGTTACTGTCTTTTTCGTTGACTGGTAGCCATTGTAAATCACTTTAATTTTATTTTTTGGTACCCGATAAAATTGCCTTAAATCTTCTTGCGTTTTTTTTGATACGGCAATTATTTTGTCTGCCCAACGACAACTGTTTTTAATAAAAAAACGATGTAAATGACGCGCCCAAAAGGAATAACTTTGATGATTATGTTCATATTCTAATCCGTGCACAGTCACTAAAGTTTTTTTAGGGCGAATTAACGGCAAAGTATGGGCCGGCACGAATAATAAATCGACTGGATGAAATAACATTTCTCCACTAAGCCCAAGCTGGGTCCAAAAATAAGTCAATGGAATTTTTTTCACTCGCCAATTATCAGGTAATTTAAAATCAATTTTTTGGGACAACGGATGCACCAGCAAAACCACTTTTTCTTTTTTTAAAAAAGGTCTTAAATGTTTGATTACTTGATAACTGTATTCTTCTATGCCGGTAGGGTTCTTTAAAAAAGCCCGCGAAGCATCAATGGCAATTTTCACTTATTTTAATTATTTATTAAACTTATCTCTGAAAATTTTCTATCGTTTTCTTTTCGTTTTTTTTCAGTCCACTGCATTATTTTAATTTTAATGATTTTTATTAATTAATTAAACAAACGATTTAATAATCTTTACTGAATAAGTTGTAAGGCTATTCATTCATTATTTTACCAAAAATATCTAAAAACCAAATT
>CAYMNT010000081.1:0-2576 GCA_964391875.1 uncultured Bdellovibrionales bacterium | reverse complement strand
TTTTAGCAATACCGACCAGGAAAGCGGCTACGGTGCGATCTTCTTGACTGATTAACGGAACCATTTTTTCCATTGGGCTTCCGGCTACGATTTTTTGAATTTCATTGGCTAATTCATCACTTTTAGCTTTTTTGAATTTTTTTATGGTTGCTAAGACAAAGTCATCTATTTCTTTTGATTTTTGTTCCGCACTTATTTTTTTAGCTCCCAGAACTTTAGTTTTATTGATAGCCATTTTTTCAATGGCCATTCTATTATTAAGGGATGCTTGAGTGGCTATGCGTTTATTGGCAGTATAGGTGAAAGTGCTACTTATACCCAAAGTTAAGATTACTAAAAAACCGGTAGCCAGTGCAAATGATTTAGTGCGGAGGAAAGAGGAATTCCAATCAAAGGATTTAAAACTTGGTTCAAGGTTTTTAAATAAGCCGGTTAGGAAAGAAGATTGTGTCGGAAGAGCGTGTATTTTTTTTGATACCTCATCTGTCCAGCTCAATTTATTTTTTACTTGGTAATGGCTGGAATTCAGAAGTGCCTCTTTTTTAACTTCCCGGAATATTTTTTCCGGTTTAATCGTATCAATCAAATTAACCTTTTTGATTTTCATTGATGTCCAGCATCCTTTACGTAGGGCAATTTTTTTATTTAATCCAATAAGGTTTCTTTTAATTCCATCAGCAAAAAAATCCCTTCGAGAATGAGAGTAAAAAATTGTTTCACCTTGAATGGAATTTTTTATTTTATTTAAATAACGTTGAGCGGATTGTTTATTTTCAAAAACAAAACGATAGTCAGGTTTGTTATTTTTGTCAGTTAAACAATATAATTGACGTTTTATTTTCATTTTTTGATTTTGCGAATTTAAACTATTTTTAATATATATTTCGCAGAAAAGTATAACTACACCATTAAGTATAAAGCCATTGATTAATTTGTCAAGAAATCAATTTTAAGTGTTTTTATACTATTTTTTATGCTAAATTTAGTTTTAAATTTATAAAGCAAAGACCAATTTAAGGTTTTTTTGGGATAATAATCATTTATACAACTGTTATAATAGCTATTAGGTGACTTAAAAAGAGTTTATCCTGATAAAAATGTCCCCATCAATCAATATAATTTTTCTAGTAATTCGCTTGGGGTGTGGTATACTTGGAAGTAGAAGAGATAAATTTATCAGTTAAAAAATAAAAAAGACACTTGTTATAAAAAATGTGAATATAAATTTTTTCTCCTAAAAAAAGAAGATTTTATTTCGTTGGCAGATATTGCCAAATATAAAAATTCTGAAAGCCCTCGTTTTGTTGTATAAAATTGGATCAAAACACGCTCAATAGCAGAGTTTTTAGGTCTATGGGAGAAAATTAATAATCCAAAATTTAACTGTGTCGAATTCGACTCTTTTAAAAATGAAGCTGGGAGTAATTCTTTGTTGTATTATTTGCAATTGTGGTGTAACTTCCATTTTTCTTCGTGTCCTATTTCAATTGCCCAATTGGGAACTTTGCAATCATCTGTAGTGGGATTGATAAGGTCTTTATTAGTTTCATTTTTAATATTGCTGGCGTTTTCAATATTTTGGTTGGGAATAATTTGTGTTTTATTGTTGTTTTTTATAATACTAGAATTGGCTACATAGTAAATACTCAATGCAAATAGAATTACAATTAACCACTGTTGAATATTTGTTTGCTGAATGGCTTCTTTTTTTCTAGGCTCACAAACTCCTCCCGGACATAATGTTGCTTTTGTTCCTTTGAAAAAATTATACATTTTACATCCTAGACATATTCCAAAAGCAGTTTCGAATAAAAGTAGCAATAAACATATTAAACAGATAATAAGATTTATGGGCCCTATTATGTTATTTACGATAAGCACGAAAAACATTATCACCGCTAGACACAAGCCTAAAAACCAGGCAAATCTTTTTTGGGAAGCTCCAACATATTCAGGCTCTTGATTACTAACAATAAATCTTCCTAAAATTAAACTGGGAGAAAATTTTGGGTTAACAAAAACTCTAATTGAAAAATCAATCAAAAAGATAACATCGAAAATTTTTGTCAAATAAAAATCTCCTACCAACCAAGCGTTAAGAAAGGAGGTTATTGCTAAGAAAAATAAGATACCGGCGCCGGCCCTCGCTTCTCTTTCATTTAGAACTAATACATCAAACCCTTTTACTTTTTCACCAAACTTAAATATTTTTTCTGTGTGCATATTATTTTTTATAAAGTTTAAACATTTTATTAATTTTTTCTTTATCTTTTTTTGAAATTTTTTTATCGGCAATAATTTCATTGATAAAGAAATTTTTCAGTGTCTTTGCTCTTAAAGAATCAAATGATTTAGCGATGGAAGTGGTTAGCATCGCCACTTGTTCACACTTTCTTCCTTCTGATATGTATTTTTTCAATGTTTTAATTTGTCCTTCAATCCTATTTAAATGATTTAAAGACTTTCTACATTCACATTTTTGTTTTTTCATATTTTTGTTGCAACATTTCATAGTTTTTTCTTTATTAATATATACCCCCACCCCTATATTGTAATATACTTTTAAAAACAACGCA
>CAYMNT010000080.1:0-2601 GCA_964391875.1 uncultured Bdellovibrionales bacterium | reverse complement strand
TAGCACAAGTTTTAGGATTCGGTGCTTTGGTTTATGGAGCTAACCTGGTAATTTATAGTAAAATATCTTCTTATTCAATCTTTGTAACCATCATTTTGGCTGGAGTAGTTTACAGGGAGAAAATATTTACCCTTAGAAAAATAACCGCTTTTATTTTAATGGGAATTTCTTTATGGTTATTTGTTTAAGAAATCATTAAAAGTTAGGTGATTAGAAACAGTCCCATGTTGTCACAAAGTTAATTGACTTTGTGACAAAAAAAATATTTCAAAAATAAGTCACAATAAGTATGAGAAAAATAATTCACCAAGGAAAATACTTAACAATGTCCACGGAGGAAATTGATGGGCATCTTTATGAGCGAGTGACTATGCGTCCGGGGCTGGCTATTTTGCCCGTTAAAAATGATAAAATTTTGTTTATCAAAGAATATAGAACCCATGAGAAAAAAAGTAGCCTAAAATTAATTAGTGGTTGGGTGGATAAAGAAGATAAAACTACTTTAGAAACTGCCCAAGAAGAGTTAAGAGAAGAGGCTTCAATGGAAGCGGAAAAATGGGAGTTGTTTTATGAATATAATACAACTAATTTCACCATAGAGGAGAAGAAAAGTTATTTTATTGCGGAAAATTTACAAAAACTTCCTCCACAGAAAAATCCGGACACCAACTTAGTAGAGGAAATTGTTTTCTTGAATGAAAAAGAAATCAAAGAAAAACTATTAACAAAAGAATTATTATGGAGTAAAGATTTTTTGGTGGTGCTAATGTATTTTGAAGAGAAAAAATTAAAAAAAGAAAATGAATAACGAAAAAAAATATCAAGCCGTTGTAAAAGAATTAAAAAAACATGCCGGTGAGGAGCGAAAAAAAACCAATGAACGGTTTTTTAAAACGGGTGAAGGAGCATATGGGGCAGGCGATGTTTTTTTGGGAGTGCGAGTGCCGGATATTCGGCAGGTAGTTAAAAAATTTAAAAAAGAGATTGATTGGGAAATAATAAAAAAGCTTCTTTATGATAAATTTCATGAAAAACGTCTGCTAGCCGTTTTATTTTTAGTGGAAAAAAATAAAGAAGCTGTTAAAGAGGGGGATTATGGAAAACAAAAAGAAATTGTTAGATTTTATTTACACCACAGGAAACAGATAAATAATTGGGATTTAGTGGATCTATCGGCGCATTATATTTTGGGACAAGCTATTTGGAATAAATTGCAAAATGAGAAAATTCTAAATAAATTGGTTAAATCAAAAATAATGTGGGATCGAAGGATGAGTATTGTGAGCACCTGGTTTTTTATTAGGGAAGGGAAAATTAACTTAACTTTACGGTTTAGCCGAATATTATTAGGTGATTCCGAAGATTTAATACATAAAGCGACAGGGTGGATGTTGCGAGAAGCCTGGAAAAAAGACGCTAACAAAGTGGAAAATTTTTTAATAAAAAATTATAATCAATTACCGCGTACCACCTTACGTTATTCAATTGAAAGAATGACCGAGCAAAAAAGAAAACGATTTTTGAAAGGAGAGTTTAAATAATGTGAAATTATAAATTTTCATAGTCATTCGCTTATTTTTTTCAAAACTAAAATTTTTAATCTAAGCTTAAAACAGTTTGTCATTTTAAACTGATTTTTTATTTAGGAGAAAAAGGAATAAATTAAATTATATATTTTAAAAATAAAATGACGACAAAATAAATGAAATGTAGTATATTTAAAATAATAAAAAATGTGATGCAAGCGAAATTGATAGATAAATTTTTAGTAAATTAATTTTTTAAAGCATTAAAATAAGTTACCTTTCGGAAATTAAAAAAAATAACCAATGAAAAAAAATATAATAAAAATTAGCGTGTTACTGTTGATTATTTTTGGAGGAACATACTTTTGGCAAATTAAAGATAGTCAAGCAATTGACAATTTAGGTGGCTATACCACTGACAGTTTTGAGGTAAACTTAACCTTATTGGATAAAGATGAATTTTTAGTGGAGGAAAAAATAGCCGTTAATTTTTTAGAAAAAAGACATGGAATTTTTAGAAAAATTCCTTATCAGTACAAAGATAAGCATGGAGTTAATCATAATTTTCGTTATAAAATAATTTCCATTAAAAATGCTCAAGGAGAAAATTTAAATTACACAAGAAGTAAAGAAGGAAAGAATATGGTGTTAAAAATCGGTGAATCAGATAAACAAATAACAGGAAATAAAACATACATAATAACTTACAAAGTGCTTAGGGGAATACGATTTTTTAGTGATCACGTGGAGCTTTATTGGAATCTGATTGGAAACGAGTGGCCGACCGAAATAACTAAAATTTTTGGGGTGGTTAATCTTCCAAAAGAAACAGAACTCAGTGAGGAAGATATGATTTGTTTTACCGGAGAGTATGGGAGCAAGGAGCATAATTGTTTTTTGAAAATGTTGACGTCAAAACAAATAAAAGTTGAAAATTATTCTCCGTTAAAGGCGTATGAGGCGTTGTCTATAGCTATTAAATTTCCGTCGGGCTTTATTAGACAGATGTCTTTTTGGGAAAAACTGAAATTTTTTTTCATAGATAATTTAGGTTTTGGATTGCCGGTGATTGTTT
>CAYMNT010000079.1:0-2657 GCA_964391875.1 uncultured Bdellovibrionales bacterium | reverse complement strand
ATAAAGTTATTATCTTGGCTAATTTAATGATGGAAGTTGACTTTTCTTTTAATATTAAGTAAGCTTATTTGAGTAGATACATATTTCGTAAATAATAATAAAATTTTATGGCACATAGAAAAGCTGGCGGTTCCACCCAATTGGGTCGCGATTCCAAACCAAAATATCTTGGAGTAAAACGATTTGCCGGACAAAAAGTTAAAACCGGAGAAATTCTCATTCGACAAAGAGGCAGTAAATTTCGTGCCGGGAAAAATACCAAACGCACTAAAGACGATACCATTATCTCACTTAAAAATGGAGTGGTTAAATTTGTTCATCGAAAAATTAAACGTTTCACCGGAAAATTAAAACCAACCAAAATTATTGAAGTGGAATAAATTAAAAGAAAAAATTATTTTTAACTTAATTCGCCTTGTTGTTATCGGTGGAATTTTTTCGTTGCTTATTATTTTTAATAAAAGCAGTAAGCTTATAGACATTGCTACTTTTAACTATCCTGAACGAACAAAAAGTACTACGCAAGAAAACATTTCGGTAACCGGTCAAGTGGCAAAAATTTTTGATGGAGATACTTTTTCCGTTAGACTTAAAGGAAAAATAAAAAAAATTCGTCTTATCGGTATCGATGCTCCAGAAACCGGAGCTAAATATACTTCCGCTGAATGTTTTCATCAAGAAGCCACCGATCAAGCTATTCGCCTTTTAAAAAACCAAACCATTCAACTCGTCAATGACTTTACTCAACAAAATGAAGATAAATATGGTCGTCTTCTGCGTTATGTTTTTTTAGCGGATGGAACTTTTTTTAATCAATTAATGATTGAACAAGGTTTTGCCAGAGAATACACTTACCAACATAATCCTTATCAATATCAAAAAGAATTTATTGAGGCGGAAAGAAGAGCCAAAAAAAACAAGCGGGGACTATGGGGTCACTGTAATAAACCTTGATTAACTTGGAAAAAATAAATTTTAGTTTCGTAAAACAATTTCTTCCCCTTGAATAATTTTTATTATTTTTGAAGGACGATTATCTTTCTTATATTTTCCCTCGATTGATGGATAATAATAATCTATTTTATTCCCAAATATTTTTTTTAAATTCAATACTGCTTGTTCTCCCGCTAAATTAGCACTGGTTGAAATTAAAGGACCGGTCGATTTTAAAAGTTTATTTAAAAATTTATCCTTTGGCATTCTCACCGCCAAACTTTCTTTACCTCGATGTAAATAGTGTAAGGCTTTTCCAATTTTTTTGTTCGTTATTTTTAAAATTACCGTAATTTTCCCCGGCCAAAGTTCTTTTAATTTTTTTTCTTCTTTTGAAGTTAACTCAATCCCCAAAAGCGGTAACTCCCCAAAGTCGTTAATCAATAAAATAAAAGGCTTATCTTGAGGCCTTTTTTTAATTTGATAAACTTTTTCCACTGCCCGATGATTAAAGGCATCGGCGGAAATTCCTTTAACCGTATCAGTGGGAATAACCACCACTCCTCCATTTTTTATAATTTTTACTAATTCTTTTATTGTTCTCATTTAATCAGTTTACTCTCCTGTTCGTTCTTCCAGAAAAGTTTTTAAAGTTACCGCACTGGCTAACCAAAACCAAAATACGCCCATTAAAAGCCCACTGTTAAAAAGATTGGGCACCATCATAGCCACAAATAACAATACAATTAAACCACTAATAAAAAAGCTATTTCTATGAGAAGGATTTATTAATTCATTAAAGGCTGTTAATAAAGGAGAAAAAATTATCACCAAAAAAACCATTAAACCAATCAAACCCACCGATAGCCAAACTTCTAGAAAAATATTAGAAGTGTTTAATTCAGTGCCTTGTTCATCTTGCCCCAAAATAATTCCGGCACTTCCCCATCCTTGTCCGATTAACGGATGTGCCCTGATAGCTAAAACGGTTTTCCGATAAATATCTTTTCTTAAATTAATATTGGGGTCTGGACGATAAACTTCTTTTATTTGGTAGCCCTTATTTTTTTCGCCCTCAATTTCTTCCAGGTTAATATGTCGACAATCGTATTCTTTTAATTCTTCTAAAGAAGTTATCCTCTGCGGAACTCTTGAAGATTTTTTTTCACAACTAATGGTGATTTTTTGTTGACCGGAAAATGAGCTGGTCGCTCGATTGGTAAAATGAAAGCTGGAAAGATTAAATTGATTTATTAACCCAAAACTTAATAAACCCATAAAACCAAACATTGCTAATTCCTTGATTAAATTTGAAATTGCTTGTTTTTTTCTTGTTTTTTTTAAGGCCCTTATCATTTTAAATTTTAACCCAAAATAAACCAGCGTAACTGAAATTACTCCCAGCCAAGCACTGCGCGCTACCGTTAAAATTAAATTAATTAAAACTAAAAAAATAATTCCATTGATTAGCCAGTTTATCCTGCCTTTAAATTGCTTATTTGAATTTAGCCAAAATTTAGACCAAAGAAGAAGCGCCCAAACAAAAACTAAATATATTCCCAACCAATCCGGCTCAAGGAAAGTACCGTTAATTCTTCCCGACATAACCATAAAACCACTGTTACCTATTTTGGGGGTAACTACTTGATAAATTCCTAGTAAAACCACCGGTAAAGATCCCAAAAGAAAAAATGCCCAACTTTCTTCTTGTTGTTTAATCGTTT
>CAYMNT010000078.1:0-2671 GCA_964391875.1 uncultured Bdellovibrionales bacterium | reverse complement strand
TTATTTTTATTATTTTTTCCTCTCCAATTTATTTTTTTAGCATTAGCCTTAATTGTTTTAACCGGTTTAATTCCTTTGAGGAGATTAACGGATACTAAATA
This sequence comes from uncultured Bdellovibrionales bacterium, assembly GCA_964391875.1. Taxonomy (GTDB): domain Bacteria; phylum Patescibacteriota; class Minisyncoccia; order Moranbacterales; family DUUL01; genus CAYMNT01. Next base: position 2,570 of record CAYMNT010000078.1, on the reverse strand, counting down.
ATAAAGAATGGACAAGAGGGCTAAAATTAATGGATAATCAGTATTATTAATTTAATAATTAATTTAAAGATAAATGGCAAAAATTGCAAAAAAGATTATTAATTTTCTTGATAAAGAAGGAATTAAATATGAAATTATAGAGCATAAAACGGCTTTTACCGCTTATGATCGAGCGGAAACCAATCTTAAAAGAAAAATTAAACCGGCGGAAGTAGTTAAGGCTTTAGTGTTAAAAGTGGACAGAGAATATGTTCTGGCTTTAATTCCGGCTAGAAAAATGTTGGATAAAAATAAATTTAAAAAAATATTCAATAAGCATAAAAAGCAAATAAAAGAAAAACTTAAAAAAGAGATTAAAAAAGTGGGAGCTGATAAGAAATTAAAAAAAATGTTGGAGCAGGAGTTAAAAAAGGTTAAATTAGTTAAAAAAATTGATTTAGCCAAGGAAGCTTGGATGAAAAAAAATGTGTTGGGAAAAATTGGGGCAACGCCTCCATTTTCGGAATTAACCAAATTAGCCATTTTTATTGATGGGAGCCTTTTACGACAGAAAAAATTATATTTGGGATCCGGGGAATATGATTTTTCCATTCAAATGACACCGGCCCAATATCTTAAGTTAGAGAAAGAATTAATCAAAGGAAGTTTTAATTTAGCCAGAAAAAAGAAATAAATGAAAAAAGACCAAGCAATAAATTTTTTAGATTTTAAAAAGAAACCGGCCAAGTTTTTATTTTTCGTGTCCGGTGAGAAAAAATGGTTCGGTGTAACAGCGGTTATTTTTGTCATTATGGCAGTAACTACGGCGATTAGTATTCCCATTCTTATTGGAAAGATAGTGGACGCCATTAGTGAGTTCAAGGGAGATATGCAAGCGATTTATTTGTTGGTGTTTTTATTAATAGGGGCGATGACTTTGGTCAATGTATTTTTTCGGTTGAGTGGTTTTTTGGCTTCTTGGTGGATCACTTATATGGAAATTTTTTCAACTCAAATAGTTTTTGATTACCTGTTGCAACATAGTGCCCGTTTTTTCTCCAGTCGTTTAAGTGGAAAATTACAAAATAAAATTTTTAATATTGCCAATGCGATAAATTCTATTTTTCCTATTTTATTATGGAATTTTCTTACGCTGTTGGTAAAGCTCATTTCGGTCACCATATTAGCATTTTCAGTTAATTTCATTATGGGAATGGCTTTTGTCGTATTTATTCTAGTAGCCATTGTTTTCAATTCATTAGTTTCACCGAGGATAGCTCGCTACGCTAAAATCAGAGCGGAATATGCTTCGGAAACCAGGGGGTTAATGGTGGATGTAATCAGTAACATATTAGCAGTTAAACAGAATGTAACCGGCAAGAAAGAATCCAAGAGGATGAGAAAAAGTTTAAAAAAATATCGGCGAGCTCATTTGAATGTTTGGCGTTATTTTGAAGGCGTGTTACTTTCCATCAATTTCATTATTGCTTTAATGATTGGTGCTTTCATTTTTTTAGCGCTTCATTTATGGCAACAAGGAATGATTACTTTGGGAGAGATTGTTATGTTATTGACTATTTTATTGACGTTATTCCACACCTTGGAATTTTTGAGTGACTCTTTTAATCGCTTTATGGAACATTTTGGAAAGATGAAGGAAGGATTGGAAGAAATTTTTATTGCCCATGAAATTAAAGATAAACCGGGAGCACGGAAAGCACATATTAAAAAAGGAGAAATCATTTTTAATAGAGTTAACTTTCACTATAAAGAGGATAAAAAACAAGCAGTTTTTAAAGACCTTTCTTTGACTATTCCGGCCGGTCAAAAAATCGGCTTAGTCGGTGAGTCGGGAGCGGGAAAAACAACTTTAGCAAGCTTAATTCTTCGTTTTATGGATGTGGATAGTGGTAGAATTTTTTTAGATGGTTATGATATTAAAACTATCTTACAAGATGATTTGCGTCGTGCCATTGCTTATGTTCCTCAAGAAGCTTTACTTTTTCATCGCACACTTAAAGAAAATATTAAATATGGATACAGTAAAGCCAATTATGAGGATATGTTACGGGCCACACGGCGAGCTTATGCCTTGGATTTTATTAATCTTTTTCCCAAAAAGTTTCATACCTTGGTGGGTGAGCGAGGCATAAAACTTTCCGGTGGACAAAAACAACGAGTAATGATTGCACGAGCCATGCTTAAAAAATCACCTATTTTAATTCTGGATGAAGCTACCAGCTCCTTAGATTCTCATTCGGAAAAATTAATTCAAAAAGCGTTGGGGGAATTAATGAAAAACAGAACTACTTTGGTTATTGCTCACCGATTAAGCACCCTTAAAAAAATGGACCGAATTATTGTTTTTGATGATGGTAAAATTGTAGAAGATGGAACCCATCAAGAATTGTTGGCAAATAAGAGTAAATATTATGAGCTATGGCAGTATCAATCGGGAGCAGAATAAAATAGAAAAGAGAAAGTAAATAAATTTCAGTTACCATATAATATAAAGCGTATAAAATAAAGAGAGCGGTTAATAAATAAAATAATAGTTTAATTTAGCGTTTGTAAATGGTTGGTTTTTCCGT
>CAYMNT010000077.1:0-2711 GCA_964391875.1 uncultured Bdellovibrionales bacterium | reverse complement strand
TATATGTTAAAAAACAAACTAAAAATAGCCATTGTTAGCGATACCTTGCTTTGGGTGCATTATGGTTAAGGCTTTCCTATTAAACTTGCCCTTCAAAGTTTTGCTTCTTGTTAATAACCACTTTCCCTCTTTGGAAATTTCTATTAATGACTTATCAAATTTTTTATTAGACAAGTTTTTAAAAACCTGTTGTCCTGTTTTAATAGATACTGCTCTTTCATTTGATAGTCCTCCGCTAACAATGGCTATTTTTAGTTTGTTTTTTAACATATAACTTTGACTGATTTATAATTATTAATATTATATTACATCCACCACTTTAAAATATCAACTTCTCACATCAAAACATCTAAAATGTCGTCATTTAAAAAGTATTGTAAGTGTTTATTGGTAGTTTCTTGATTGTATCGTGAAAATATTTTTTCAGAGCATTTATCTTGTAAAATTTTTGAGATGAATTACAATGTGGACAGATAATTTTCAATTTTTATATATGAGCTTAATCTTTTAAGCTCTATCTCTTAAATATTTAAATAACTTACCTTTTATGAAAATCGGTTGCCACGTATCCATCGCCGGAGGGTTGGAAAACGCACCAAAAAATGCACACGCTCTGGATTGTGAATGTTTTCAAATGTTTTCACGCAGTCCCCGCGGAGGAAATTACACCCCTTTAGACCAAAAAGGGGCTGAAAATTTTTTAATTGCCTGCAAAAAATATGACTACACTCCCGGAAAAGATTATGTTATTCATACTCCCTATTTCATTAATTTAGCCAGTAAAAATAATCGCATTTATTATGGATCGATTAATGTTTTACGCCAAGAATTGGAGGTAGCCAGCCTAATCAAGTGTCCTTATGTCATTACTCATATTGGTAGTGCCAAAGATCTGCCTGACAAAAAAGTCAAAGAGAAAGTCACCAAAGGAATAAAAGAGATTCATAAAAATTATAAAGGTTCGGCTATGTTAGTTTTGGAAATTGCCGCCGGTTCGGGGCAAATTATCGGTGATAATTTTAAAGAAATCGGCTATTTTATAAAACAAGCTAAACGAAGTGGTCTAAAAATAGGTTTTTGTTTTGATACTTGTCACGCCTTCTCCGCCGGTTATGATTTACGAACCTCAAAAAAAGTAACTAAGGTTTTTAAAGAGGTAGCTAAAGAAATCGGAGAAAAAAATCTGAAAGCTATTCATTTTAATGACTCCCTAACTGAATTTAATTCGCACAAAGATCGCCATGAACATATCGGTCAAGGTAAAATTGGCAGTCAAGGTTTAAAAGAGGTGGTTAAAATTGCTAAAAAATTAAAAGTTAACTTATATCTGGAAACAAAACATGAAGCTATAATAAAGGACTTGAATATTACAAAGAAGTTTCGTGATTCGGTTTAAAATAAATTTAATCATCTAGCATCAACTTTAATTAAAAAATATCGGTTATGGATTTTAAACAACTAAAACAACAAATCAATTCCTGTAAAAAATGTTCCCTTGCCGATACTCGGACCAAGACGGTTCCGGGTGAAGGTAATTATCAAGCGGAAATTATGTTTATTGGAGAAGGTCCCGGAAAAAACGAAGATGAACAAGGAAAACCTTTTGTTGGTCGAGCGGGAAATTTCTTAACGGAATTAATTACCTCCATCGGGCTCTCTCGAGAAGAAGTTTACATTACCAACATAGTTAAATGTCGCCCACCTAACAATCGTGACCCTCTCCCACAGGAAGTAAAAACCTGTTGGCCTTGGTTGGCACAACAAATTTTACGCATTAAACCAAAAATAATTATTCCCTTGGGCCGACACAGCTTAGCTAGATTCCTGCCCTCCGCTAAAATTTCCGCTGATCATGGCAGAGCTTTACGAAAAAAATTTAAGTTTAGCGACAAAACTTCTCGCCGAATTGTTTTTTTCCCTTGTTACCATCCAGCTGCGGCACTTTATAACGGTAGTTTAAGAGAAGTTTTATTAAAAGATTTCAAAAAAATACCTTTGCTGTTGAAACTTATTAAAGACCAAGAAAAATAAACTCTTAGTTAATTTTTATTTAAATAAAAAGACGAGCAATTAATTGCCCGCCCTTTTTATTTGAACCATTTTTTTATTATTCAGTGGTGTCATTTATCTTTCCCTCTTTGGCATTTTTAGTCACAGAAGCAATGCCACTTTTTGCACTATCTTCGCTGGCATACATTTGACTGGTACCGATTATTTGTCCGTTGCTAGCTTTCAGATTAAAATGCCACTTACCATTTTTAGCCTCTTTAAGCTCAAAGCGTGCGTCTTCTTGGCTGTTTTTAACAACAGAAGCAATGCCATTTTCACAAGCATCTTTAGAGGTATAACCTTCGGAAGCCAAAATAGGCTCTCCATTTCCCGCCTTAAGTCTAAAACGGAATTCTCCCGAATTGTCTTTGTAGATTTCAAACATTTTTTACTTTTTAATTTGTTATATCTTTATCATATAGGAAATTAACAAAAAAGTCTACTCTACGCATCTTCCATAAATTTTCCTTATTGACCAAGTATCGGATTATTGATAAGGTTAGTTGGTAAAATAATAGTTGTTTACAAGCGCGTGGCCGAGTGGGTTAAATGCGAACAGCATTTAACGGAATTCTTTCAATAGAATTCCTGGAAGCACGAGGCTGAAAAATTGTTTGTTTAAAAGAGTTATTTATTAATTAGAGATAGTAGTTGGTCGCGTG
>CAYMNT010000076.1:0-2923 GCA_964391875.1 uncultured Bdellovibrionales bacterium | reverse complement strand
ATTAAATATCATCAATGCCATAGAGCCTGAGTTTATAAAAGAAATTTTGTTAAACAAAATTATCAAATAGTTGTGTTTTTAAATTAATTCAATGTTAATATTGTTTTGTAATAACCACTTAAACTCTATTTTAAAGCTTAATTTTAAGAACCCAGCCATATCTTTATCTTTTAATATTCAAGGGATTATTTTTAAGAAAAGTCTATTCATTAAAGTAATCTATTATTAAAAATAAAAGTGGAGTTGGAAATAAAACTTTATTTAACCTTTAAAGTTTTTAAAGGCTGATTAAGATGAGGGGATAGAAGGTAGACAACCTATCTTGACAAGTTGTTTTTTTTGTGTATAATTAAGAGTTAAAAAATAATTTAATTTAATGGCAAAAAAACGCTCGTTATTTTTCTGGATTTCTTTTTGGTCAATTTCCACAATTTTTTTATTTGGTTGGTTTTTATTTTGGCGTTACCAACACCAAGGTTATTTTGGCTTGGTAAAAGTTTTTAAACCGGCGATTAAGGTTTTACCGATAAAGCAAGAAAAACGTCAAGAATTGAATGGTGTTTTGGAAATAGCTGATTATTTAAGTAATAAAGGAGAACAAGAATTTTTATTGTTATTTCAAAATAATCATGAATTACGTCCGGGAGGAGGATATATCGGCTCTTTTGGAATATTAAAATTTAAAGGAGAAAGAATTACTTCAATTGAGAGTCATAATACCAATGTTTTTGATAGTCGAATTTCCACCAATATTAAGCCACCTTATCCCATGGAGAAAATGTTAAATATCAAAGATTGGGAATTAAGGGATAGTAATTGGTCGGGTGATTTTTCCGTTAATGCTCAGAAAGCGGATGAATTTTATCACCTGGAAGGAGGAAAAGAAAAATTTAATGGAGTCATTGCCATTTCAACGGAAGTATTGAAATCATTTTTAGAAGTGGTAGGGCCCATAAAAATAGCAGGATATCCAGGTGAATATAATGCGGAAAATGTGATTGAAAAATTACAATATCAAGTAGAACAGGGATACTGGAAACAGAAAATTGAAAAAGGAAGAAGAAAGGATATTATGAAGGATATTTCTCGAGTAATTATGCAAAGAATGCAAAAAATTAATTTAAAACAAAAAAAACAATTAGCCAAAAAAATTGAACAACATTTGAACAATAAAGATATTCAGATTTATTTTAAAGACCCTGTATTGGAAGAAAAAATAACTGCACTTAATTGGGGAGGGAAGATAAAAAACGATACTCGAGATTATTTGATGGTTTTAGACGCCAACCTGGGATCACTTAAAAGCGATGCGGTAATAAAACGTTCTTTTGAATACCAGGTTGATTTTCGACATGAAAAACCACGCGCTAAATTAATTTTAAATTATCAACATCAAGGAGTTAAAGCTGATTGGCGGACGCGTGATTATGATGTTTATACGCGTGTTTTAACGCCGGCTAAAAGTTGGCTTTATGATATTAAGCAAGCGGGGGAAGTGCGATTTGGAAAAGAATTAAATAAAAAAGTTTTTGCTTTTATTCATCAGGTTAAATTAGGGCAAGAAAAAAAAGTGATATTGAATTATGATTTACCAAAAGAAATAAATGAAAGTAACTATTCTCTTTTAATTCAGAAACAAGCCGGTTTGAAAAAAATTCCGGGTAAAATAAAAATAATTTTTTCCAACGACAAAGAGAAAAATTTCCCAATAAATTTAACTAATGAGTGGCGATTGGAAAAATTGGAAATTCCTAAAGATGATAGGGTGGTAATTAAAGAGTAGCCTCTTGGCAATAACTAAAATTAATAGTAAAATGAAAACTTGAACATGGGGTTAGTTGATGTTTAAGTTTTTATTTTTAATATTTTTTAACAATTTTAAAATGAGTTTATTGAATTCAAAGAGAACAAAAATCGTAGCCACCATCGGGCCAGCTACGGAAAAGAAAAATCAGCTATTAAAATTAATGAAGGCGGGAATAGATGTGGCACGACTTAATTTTTCTCACGGTGATTTTGCTGAACATCAGGCACGGGTGGATAATATAAAAGCGATAGAACAAGAGCGGGGAATGAAAATTGCCATTTTACAAGATTTGGGTGGAGTGAAGATAAGAATTGGTGATTTTAAAAATGATCAAATTATTTTAAAAAACGGAAGAGAGTTTCTCCTTACCACTAAAAAAATATTAGGAGATGAAAATAAAGTCTATATAAATTACAAAAAATTACCTCAAGAAATTAAAAAAGGGCAGATTATTTTGCTGGATGACGGGACTAAAAAATTAGAAGTTATTAAAATTAAAAAAAGCGAAATAATTACGCGAGTAATTAACGGGGGAATGATACGTTCACGACGTGGAGTAAATATTCCCAATGCTAGGTTAAGCGTAAAAGCCTTAACGCTAAAAGACAAAAATGATTTAAAGTTTGGTTTTAAAAATAAAGTTGATTTTATTGCGATTTCTTTCGTGCGACAGGCGGAAGATATTTTACAATTGCGAAGGATAATTAATAAAAATAAATGTCAAGCGCAAATTGTGGCTAAAATTGAAACACCGGAAGCGATTGAAAATATTGATGAAATTATTTCTTGTAGTGATGTAATAATGGTGGCACGAGGAGATTTGGCGGTGGAAATGCCGGCGGAAGAGGTGCCCCATTTACAAAAAATGATTATTAAAAAATGTCGGATTGTAGGTAAACCGGTGATTGTAGCCACTCAAATGTTAGAATCAATGATTAAGGCTTCAGTACCCACTAGAGCAGAGGTAGCGGATGTGGCCAACGCTATTTTAGATGGGACCGATGCCATTATGTTGAGTGCGGAGACTACGGTAGGAGATTTTCCTGATAAGGCAGTAAAAATGATGACGGATATTGCTCTAAGAACAGAACGAGAAATTAAATACAAATCGGTAAA
>CAYMNT010000075.1:0-2933 GCA_964391875.1 uncultured Bdellovibrionales bacterium | reverse complement strand
GGAGCTATTGAAAATATTGTTAAAAAATCATCTTCTTTTGGAGAAATAGAAAAAAGTGTTCTAGCTAAAAAAGAAACTTTAGAAGAGACTATTAACCATAAAGAGGAGCCCATTGAAACTGATGATTCGGTAAGTGATGATGATGATTTTAATTCCACCACTCCGGCTATTCAAAGGCTACAAGAGGAAATTGAAGCCGAAAGAAAAAAACAATTCCAATCAACAGACGAAGATATTATTGATGAATGGACGCCTGATATAGCCACTCTAAAAGAAGAAGCAAAAAACAATACTCCTGCTGAAATAGAGTAATTTTAAAGAAATAAACTATGCCTAAAAATAAAATCCTTTATCCTGGCGATTATTTCTTAGCCGGTTTCATCGGCTTTTGTGTTTCTGTTTTTCTTATCCCAATTTCAAAAAATATATTTAGTTGGGAAAATGATAGTTACAGCCTTTTAAATTTGCTTATTTTTTCTTTGCTTTTAATTGGACTTTCCATTATTGGCTTATTTATTGCCGGAATTATCGCCAAAAAAATTCCCGTTATTCTTCAACTGGCAAAGTTTATTTTGGTGGGAGGGTTTAACACTCTCTTGGATTGGAGTATTGTAAATTTATTAATGTTACTCACCGTAATATTTAGTGGCGTTTGGTTTGTTTTATTTAACATTATCTCTTTTACCGTTGCTAATATAGCTAGTTTCTTTTGGAATAAATATTGGACTTTCTCTTCTAAGGATAAACAAATTAACAAAGATCTTTTTCAATTTTTCATTGTTAGTGTTTTAGGTCTTATTATAAAAGCAGGGGTTGCTCACTTAGTAGTAGACATCGTTGGTCCACTGGGTAACATTTCACCAAAAATTTGGTCTAACATCGGGCTTTTCTTCGCCACTAGCTTCTCTATGATTTGGAATTTTTTAGGTTATAAATTTATTGTTTTCAAAAAATAGTTGCTAAAGTTTTGCACTTAATTTGTTTTCCTCGTAACTGTAAAAATTAGTTCTCTCTCATTTTTCCATCTTTAACAATTCTTTACTTTTTTTTCAGTCGCCTTATACTGTTTACAGTGAGGTGATTTATTATTTTTTATCTTTATAATTTATGTCTTCTTCCCTTTATCAAAAATATCGTCCTCAAACTTTTTCAGAAGTAAGTGGCCAACTTATTACTATTCGCACACTAACCAACGCTATAAAAAATAACCATATCGGTCATGCTTATTTATTTACCGGGCCACGCGGTACCGGAAAAACTACCTTGGCAAGGATTTTTGCTAAAACGATAAATTGTCTAACTCCTCGTTTAATTAAAAAAGGAAATTTTGTTATTGAACCATGCAATCAATGCGAAAATTGTAACTTAATTCAAGATGAAAAAGCCTTGGATTTAGTTGAAATTGATGCCGCTTCTCATACGGGCGTGGACAATATTCGAGCCTTAAAAAAAACCGTTGTCCTTCCTCCCCAAGGACTTAAAAATAAAATATATATTATTGACGAAGTGCATATGCTTTCCATGGGAGCTTTTAATGCACTATTGAAAACACTGGAGGAACCTCCGGCTCACGCTATTTTCATTTTAGCCACCACTGAATTACATAAAGTTCCCGACACCATTGTCTCTCGTTGCCAAAGATTTAACATTACTCCTCTCACTCAAAAACAAATTATTCAACGATTAAGTCAAATTGCCAAAAAGGAAAATGTTGTTATTGATCAGGAAGCCATTGAAACAATTGCTTTGGAGGCGGAAGGAGGTATGCGTGACGCAGAATCAATGCTCACTCAAGTAATGGCTTTGGAAGATAAACATATTAGCGCCCTGGAAGTTCAACAAATCCTTGGGTTCTCTTCTAAAAAAAGAGTGGTTGATTTTATTAAACTCATTTTAACTGATAAAATTAGCCGGGCGCTAGAAGAAGTTACCCGACTTCAATCAGAGGGAATAAGCCTGAAAAATTTTAATAAAAACATCCTGGATCACTTGCGTAATTTAATGATTATTAAATCAGTTAATGAAGCTGAACAAAAAAATATTCTTTCTTTGAGTGAGGAAAAATTAATTGAATTTAGAAAAAATGTTAACCAAGTCCCCCTAGAAAAGATTTTGTCTTTAATCGATGTTTTTGAGAAATCACTGGAAAAATTCAAACAAACCACTTTTCCTCAATTACCTCTTGAACTGGCGGTAGCTGAATTATATACAAAATCATCCCCTTCCCTCTCCTCTCAAAAAAATATTCAGTCACCTGAGTCTACTCATCAAGATAATAATGAGGGTATTATTAAAAAAAATAAATCTCAACCCAAAAATAAATACTCTAAAAAAGCACTTGTTAACAAAAAACCTCCAACCATTTCCAATTCAACCACGCAGTCAACCGCCACAAAAAAAACCGTTACTTCATCGAATATTGACCTTGGTAAAATAATGGAAAAATGGTCTAATGTTTTAGAAGCAATTAAACCTTTTAATCATTCTATTCACGCTTTTTTAAAAAATTGCACACCTTGCGGTTTAAAAGAAGATACTTTATTTATCAAAACTAAATATGATTTTTATAAAGACAAGTTAAGTGAAGCAGAAAATAAGTTGACACTTCAAAAAGTGATTGCTAAAATCTTTGGTGTTTCATTGAAAGTATCTTTTTTGACTGAAACCGAAAGTAAAGCTATGAATTTTGATACTCCCACTCAAAAAGATACCAACATTCTCCATCAAGCTATGCAAGTAATGGGAGGTCAAATTGTTAATTAATTCTTTTTTGTTGTTTTAAAATTATCGATAAACTAAATTATTGGGCCGTAGCCAAGCGGTAAGGCAACGGGTTTTGATCCCGTGACGCGTAGGTTCGAATCCTACCGGCCCAGCTAAATTGACCATAAAAGAAAGCTAAAGATTGATTAATTTGTTTTACTTTCAATAAT
>CAYMNT010000074.1:0-2953 GCA_964391875.1 uncultured Bdellovibrionales bacterium | reverse complement strand
TAAGTGATTTTTTTTATTAACTGATTTTATCCAATCACCTGGACGAGAAACATCAAAAAAACCTTCCACTACATTTGGAGGAGTGGAAACTTTTCCGGAATTTCCTGTTAGTTTAGTTAAATTGGTTAGAATATAGTTATTATTTTTTAATCCGTTGAAAGCATATTTGGCTCCATTGGTAGCTTCATCAAAATTGGTACTTAAAACCAAAAAAGAAAAGACTCCCAAGATAACTCCTAAACCTCCTAAAATTTTGACAATTTCATTTTTAGACATTTTTTTGGTATAATTGATAAAGTATTAAAAAAACAAACTTAAGTAAATAATAAATTGTTTGGAAAGTAGTTTAAATTATAACATAAAAATAAAATAAAAAAAGTAAAAAAATTTAATTAACTATCTTCGGGGAGATTATGACTTTTTATTTTATGAGAGTATAATTTTTTAAAAGTTTTTAAGAGACAAAGAAAAGGCGGTATTTTTTAATGGGAAAGGGTAGACAAGCGGTCGAATTTTATATATGCTTATTTAAGTTGACGAAAGAAAACAAAAAATTTAAAAAAGTTAAAATTATTAGTAGATTAAAATAGTAAAATAATGTCAAAAGATTATTATGAAGTGTTGGGAGTGTCCAAAGATGCTTCCGTGGATGAAATAAAGAAAGCTTATCGTAAATTAGCGCACCAACATCATCCGGATAAAAAAGAAGGCAATGAAGAAAAGTTTAAAGAAATTAATCAGGCTTACCAAACATTATCTGATCAAACAAAACGAGCACAGTATGATCAATTTGGGTCTGATTTTGAGCAAGCACAATCACAGGGAGGTTTTTCCGGTTTTGGAGGTTTTCAAGATTTTGGAGGTTTTGGTTCGGGACAAGGAGCGGAGGATTTAGGTGATATTTTCTCTGATATTTTTGGGGCAGCCGGTTTTGGCGGAAGAGCAAGAGAAACGACAGAAAAAGTAGGGTCGGATATTATGATGGATGTGGAGATTGATTTTTTAGAGATGGCCAAAGGGACAGAAAAAGAATTGGATTTATATAAGAAAGTTATTTGTTCTGTTTGTGATGGGACCGGAGCGGAAAATAAAAAAACCATTAAGTGCGTTACTTGTGACGGAAAAGGAAAAGTACAAAAGACCGTAAGGAGTATTTTGGGAGTAATTAATCAAGTGGTGGTTTGTGATAAATGTCGAGGAAAAGGAGAGGTGCCGGAGAAAAAATGTTCCAGTTGCGGTGGTGATGGAGTCAAACGGGATTATGAAAAAACTAAAATAAAAATACCGGCCGGAGTGGAAGATGGAGTAAGTTTACGTTTGGCGGGGAAGGGTGAAGCACCGATGGGGGGAGGTAAACCAGGAGATCTTTATGTAAAAATTCACGTCAAAGAACATCCGGAATTTCAGAGAGAGGGGATTAATGTATTGAGTGAAAAAATTATTAACTTTTCCTCAGCTATTTTAGGTGATAAAATAGAAATCAATACCATAGATGGTTCGATTAAAATAAAGGTTCCAGCCGGCACCCAGTCAGGAGATATTTTGAAAGTTAGAAAAAGGGGACTTGATTTACCTGGTTATTTTGGACGAGGAAATCATTTGGTTAAAATTTTAATTAAAACGCCAACTCGTTTAACCTCCAGGCAAAAACAATTAATTAAAGAGCTAAGAGAAACGGGAATTTAATGGTAAAACATTTTTAGATTATGAAAAAAAAGAAAAAAAACCAAAGCAGGGTAAACAATAAAGAAGTAGGGGAGGGAGAAAAGAAATCAATAACAATGGCGGATGATGAAAAAAAAGAAAAAAAAGATGGAATATCAGAAAAAGAAAAAAACAAAAACAGTCAAAAGGATGTCTCTGTTGAGGAAAAGAAAAGTAAGGTTGATCAAGAAGAGAAGTATGAAACAAGAGAAAAAATAAAAAAGGAAAAAATAAAAAAGGAAAAAATAAAAAGCCAAAAAAAGAAGGGTCAATGGATGAAACACCGAACTAAATTAATATTGGCAGGAACGCTATTGATTGTTTTTGCTTTAATAATCAATTTTAGTTTGTTGGGTCTTAATCGTTTATTCAATAAAAAAGTTGGATTATTTGAACCCCAAGAGGAAGTGAAAACTTTTTCATCTAAAGAAGAATTTAAAGCTTATATTGATTCTTTGGGGACGACTAGTCAAGAAGAAGAAACGAATAAAATAAAAATATGTGAAAAAGAGGAAGATGAAATTGAACATAGGATTGTTGAAATGCCCAATAATTTTTTAGTGATTATGAGGAGAGGTAAATTATTTACCGTTGGTCAGTCGTTTTTTCGCTATATGAATAGAATTGAAATTGCGACTCCCAAGCAAGGAGCAAAGGAGAAAATGGTTTATGATGATTTTTTTCTTTTAAATAATTTTTTAGTAACGGTAGGGCATTCACTAATGAAAAAAAATAGTGAGCTAAGTATTTTTTCTGTAAGTAAATACGGAAAATTAAAAAAAGAAAGTGTTTATCAAATAAAAGGAGATATTTGTGTGCGGAAAGAAGGAGTGAAAAATAATGAGTTGTTTCTATATAGTAATACTAGGTTGACCGGCGATAAGCAAATCAATTTTCCTCAAGTTAAAAAAATATTTCCCAAAGAAGAAAAGGTAAAAAATTTATTTTTTGCTAAAGGAAATATTTATGCACCTAAATATAATCAACCTCATAATCCTTATTTACATTTAATAAATCAATGCAGTTTAAGGAGTGACTTTACTTTAGATTGTCATTTTCATGCGCTGGTGGGTGAGCCGGCGGAAGCGATTGATTTTAAGCTTACTTCATCAAATAAGAAAGTTTATTTACAAACAACAGCTAAAAATAAAATAAAACATAAAATTAATAAGAATAATTCCGGTGAGAAATTGGAAAAGCGTATTTATGAAATTGATTTAGTTAATGATCAGACGAAGATTATCAGAAC
>CAYMNT010000073.1:0-2986 GCA_964391875.1 uncultured Bdellovibrionales bacterium | reverse complement strand
TTGGTCGTTTATGAAAATACGTTTTGTTCAAAATAAAAAAACGAAACTACGCAAATTGGGGAAAATACTTTTTACTCATTTTGGCGTTTCCGGTCCTTTGATTATTAATTCCGCCCACGACGTAAAATCTTTACTTGAAAAAGGTCCGGTGGAAGCAATAATTGATTTATTTCCTGACACTCCCGAAATCAACTTAGATAAAAAAATCATCAAATTATTGCAACAATACAAAGAAAAAAAGATGAAAAATGTTTTACCTATAATGATCTTCAAAAAAATCGCTTTGGAAATTTTAGCTCTCCCCCAGATAAGACTTAGTGAAAAAGAAGCCGGAATGATTACTCGCCCAGAACGTAAAAAATTAGTTCACACTCTAAAAAATCTTTCTTTTAATATTAGCGGAACTTGCGGAATGGATAAAGCCGTAGTAGCTGATGGAGGGGTGGAACTTTCTGAAATTAATTTTCAAAATATGTCTTCTAAAAAATATTCCAACCTCTATCTTATTGGCGATATTTTAAATATTAATCGCCCCACCGATGGCTTTTCTCTTCAATTATGTTGGACCACCGGCTTTGTCGCCGGAAGTCATTTAATCACTTAAATTCTATTTCAAATTTTAATTTTAATTATCCAGCCCCACTTTTATCTTCTAATGTTCAATAAGTTATTTTTTTAAGAAAAAATCTACTCGCTAAAATAATCTATTATTAAAAATAAAAGTGGGACCGGGTTGTATCACTTAAATAAGTTTGAAAATAGAAATATAGGTAAAATAGTTTGACTAATTGTCATAAAAAAGTATTATTTAATAAGTGCCGGTTATACTGGGGACGTGGTGAAATTGGTAAACACGCTAGTCTTAGGAACTAGTGCCTTCGGGCTTGAGAGTTCAAGTCTCTCCGTCCCCACTCTATTTTTGAGTTTATTTAAAATACGGAGGCGTGACAGAGTGGTCGAATGTACCAGTCTTGAAAACTGGAGTCTCGTTTACGGGACCAGAGGTTCGAATCCTCTCGCCTCCGCCAACAACATTCTTCTTTTAGGTTAAATAATTCATTTTCATTTCATTTTGATTTTAGTATTTCTATTTTTTAGACTGATTTTTATTTAACTGACAACCATTGCTTCTATTTTAATTAATCTAAACTGCAAAAAATGACCCGAATTCATATTCTTAAATATGCCGGACAGAGAATTGATAAATATTTAGCTAAAAAATACCCCACCCTTTCTCGTAATTTACTTCAAGCAAAAATCAAAACCGGCAAATTTCTCGTTAATGGTAAAAAAGTTACTCCCAGTTACAAACTGAAACGAAATGATTTAATCAATTTCAATCAATCAAAATTAAAAAAGATAACTCGATCGCTTAATCAAAAGCCTCACTTAAATCCGGACAAAAGTGTTTCTTTTAAAATAATATTTGAACATCCGGATTTTATTATCATTGAGAAACCAGCCGGACTAGCGGTTCACCCGGCAGAAACCGGCCCTTTTTCTCCCGCTAAAAAGATTGTTACCTTGGTGCATGGTCTTCTCGCAAAATATCCATCTATTAAAAATATTGGCGAAGATATTTTACGCCCCGGCATTGTTCATCGTTTAGACAAAAACACTTCCGGTTTAATGATTATTGCCAAAAAACAAAAGGCTTATCGTTATTTTAAGAAAATATTTAAAAAAAGAGAACTGGAAAAAAAATATTTAGCTTTAGTTTGGGGAAAACTAAAAACCATAAAAGGCGTTATCCAAACCCCCATCGGAAAATCTAAATCAGATTTAACACGCCAAGCCACCAGCAAATTTTCCAACAAATTAATTAACCCTAAAAAGGCCATCACTTTTTATCGGGTAATTTCCTCTCGAAAACAATTCACTTTTGAAAATACTGTTTTCCCCGTATCACTTTTAGAGCTACAAATAAAAACCGGGCGAAAACATCAGATTAGAGTTCATCTTCATTCCATTGGTTACTCAATATTAGGTGATAGAAAATATCAAACCAAATTAGTAAAAGACCCCAATAAATATTTTTCTCGTCATTTACTCCATGCCTATCAGCTAAAATTTAAGTATTTAGATGGTGAAGAATATAATTTTGAATCAAAGCCCCCGAAAGATTTTTACTTGACTTAAGCCACTTTTTCAAGTAATCTGATAAAAGTGTTTTTTATTGTTTTTTATATTAGAGAAACAAATAAAAACTCTCTATTAAAAGACTATCCCGGTCTTGCTTATTAAATTGAATAAAACTATGAATCAAAAAGTTATTGCTTTTAATAAATCGCTTAAAAAGAATAAACTTCCCACTCTTCGTGTGGGAGATATTGTGCGTGTTCATCGACAAATTAAAGAAGGAGATAAAGAAAGAATTCAAATATTTAAAGGCTTGATTATTGCCATCAAAGGAAAACAAAGTTCCTCTCCCACTATTACCGTAAGAAGAGAATCTTCCGGCGTGGGAGTAGAAATGATTTTCCCTATTTATCTACCCACCATAGAAAAAATTGAAATACTTCGTCATTCTAAAGTGCGTCGTGCCAAACTTTATTATATGCGCCAACGAACCGGTCGAGCCACAAAAATGAAAGCCCTTGAATTATCAGAAAAAGAACTGGCTTTTATGAAAGAAATTGATACGGAATTAAAAGAAAAAAAGGGAAAAACTAAACATAAAAAATCAACCGATAAAGCAGAAGCTAAAAGTAAATAGTTATCGTAATGTTCCTAATATTTTAATTTATCTTAGTCCCGATTGGGGGCGTGGTGGAATTGGTAGACACGCAAGCTTGAGGGGCTTGTCCTCATTGAGAGGGTGGGAGTTCAACTCTCCCCGTCCCCACTCTTGTAATTAAGGACGATTAGCTCAGTTGGTTAGAGCGTCTGGTTTACACCCAGAAGGCCATAGGTTCGAATCCTATATCGTCCACGAGGCATTGTTTTGTTGTCGCTAGACCCATCTTGTTGAACAAAATATTTCCGG
>CAYMNT010000072.1:0-3035 GCA_964391875.1 uncultured Bdellovibrionales bacterium | reverse complement strand
AGAAAATCTATTACTATTAAACCGTTCATCAACTTCCATTTTGTCTACGATTGTTACGCTATTATCATCTTCTAAAATAACAGATATCATCTTTCCTTTTCTGCTGACATAAGCCTGCGTATCACCACTGCGCACCCTCGTTTCGTCTGAGCTAATTGTTTCAATGCCGGCAACACTCACCTTCATTACCACTTTATATTCCAATGGCTTACTGGTAGCGTCTCCTTGATAATAGACATAAACATCATATTGATCTTTGGAATTTTGATAAGGAAATTGCACTTCAATGCCCTTCACGTCACTATACATTTTTGTAAACTCATCCAAAGTTATCGTGGGATTTTTTTTCATATTATAAGCATCTTCAAATTTTTTCTCAGAAATGAGCTTATAATATTTAGAAATCACTTTTTCATTTTCATCTAAATTGCCATGTTGTTTGAAATATGCTTGTGACACATGACGATTAACACGTGCATTTTCTCCACCGTGTTCTTTTGCTATATTGTTTGTTGTTTTATTATCCTGTGCAGATAAACGTACCGTCTCTTTTGTCTTGTGCGTTTCTCCGGGAACAACTTGCTTGGTTGATTGAGGCATATTTTGCCGATTATAAACATAAATTATACCAGAAGCAACGCCTAGCCCAATAATAACTCCCAAAATGACATAAACAATTTCTTTTTTCATATTCTTTATTAATTAAATTATTCTAAAATATATCTTTCCAATTCTTTTTGACCTTTAAAGTATAGCATATTATTTTCACGCATCAACTGACATCTAAAATCAGCTCTATCTCTAGAAATCAAAGTCAGTCTCTTTACTACCGGCACTCTAAGTTTTTTATGAAATTCTTCCACCAATTTTAATTCCTTTTGCATAATATTTTATTTATATTAACATTATTTCACCCGCCACTTCCTTATATGGTTATAAGGAAGTGGATACTTATAGAATATTTTCCAATTAGTTTATTAAGTATTTTATAATCCTAATATTTTTTTCATCAATCGATGCTGTGGATATTTATCTAATTCACTTTTATAATAAATGATCTTTCGTTTTTTCTTTTTGGATGTTTTTAGATATTTTAACATCAACTTTTTATAAGCTTCATCTCTTTCATTTAACCAATGGTATACACTTTGAATAGTTTTTGGACTTACTTTTAATTCATTTTGCACTCTTCTATAATTATCTCCTTTTGTTAATAATTTAGCAATTTGAATACGTCTAGCTATCATCAAAGATTCGCTGGGAGTTAACACACCTATAAAAAAATCAATAATATCTTGTTTCGTTTTTAATTGTGCTACGATATCAAAAAATTCTCCAACCATTTGATATCTTTCCTGTTTTGGAATTGAATATACTTTTACTTTTGCCATATCATTTATAATATTAAATAATTAAACTTCTCTGCTTCCTTATAACCATATAAGGAAGCAGAGATTTTATTAAACTTTTGTATTAAATGACCGCATCATAAACAATTCCACTAAACTTTCACTGGTTTCTAAAGAAATTTAATTTCTGATTTTTGATTAATTTTTTAGTTTACTGTTTATTTTTAAAAGTATCCACAATATTTCTCATCTTGTTTATTAATCTTTTCGGTCTTCTAAATATTTTTCCAAAAACATTTCCCGAGTCATATATGCAATTTTTAGTTGGGTGGTATTGTTATTCTTTTCATTCTCCGGTATACCTTTAATCTCAAAACCAAAATGTTTAACTAAAGTCTCCCCCCGTCCAACCAAGTCAGACACTCCTCTGATAGTTTTAATTCTCTTATTTCTTTCCACTATTTTGGCAATTTTTTTTAAGCCATTTTTAAAAAAATCAATTTTTACCCGACGATCTTTTATGGTTTTTGCTGGAGAAATATGCAAATTTAAAATCTCCTCTTCAACGTCGTAAAATAACAATCTATTAACTTTATGACAATTTGGAATCATTTCTATTATAGCATTGGCGATATTTTTCTCCATTTCAATAGGATATCGATCAATAGCTTCGTTAAAAAAAATCTCCAAATCATATAAAATTTGTTTTATTTTCTTTTCATTTTTCTGTTTCATCGCTTCCCCTAACAGTTCAATCTTTTTTTTTACTAAATCATCTTTTAAAAACTTACTTTTGCTAAGAGTTGTATAAAAAAAATGTACAAACTTATAGATTTTTTTAATTATTTGTTTCCAGTCAATATCTGAATCAATTTTATCCATTAGTTGAAAAATATCTTCGATCACTTCTCTTCTTAAAATACCTTTTAAATATTTTTTGGCTTGCTCGTGGGGATCTTTTTTGATTTCCGATAACATATCCATCGCTTTCCTTATTTTATTAATAATATTAAAAAATTTTCAATACTTTACGACTTCCTAATTCCACCTATCCTGAAAACTACTCCTCATAAATATATTTTTTTGCTAACATCAATGCTGCGAGCGTTTGTCCATCCTTTATTTCTCCATTTTCAGCCATAGCATAGGCCTTGCTTATTTCAATTTCCACAACTTCCATACCTTCTTCTGATGATTCTAATTTTTGACCAATAAATTCTAAATCCCTAGCTACAAAAACATGCATATATTCATCCATTAACCCATTAATACTGCTAAACTGACCGATTTGTTGAATATTATCTGTTTTATAACCGACTTCTTCATGTAGCTCTTTAAGTGCTCTTTTTTTTATTTTATTTTTTTCAGCTCCTCCCATGGGTAATTCTAAAAACCAATCGTCAAAAACATACCTATATTGATTAACAAAAACTATTTTTCCGTTTTTAATAGGAACAATACAAACTGCATCACCCTTTTTAACAATAAAATATTCTCCTCTTTCTCCATTGGATAATACTATTTTATTTTTTTCCACTTTATAAAAAGGATTTGTATGCACAATTTTTGAGGACAAGGTTTTATATTTTTTCTTTTTTATTTCACCCATAAAACATATTTTAAATTTATTTAAAATTCTTCTCTGCTCTCATATCTCAAGATTTTCCAACAGTTTATATTTTTAAA
>CAYMNT010000071.1:0-3454 GCA_964391875.1 uncultured Bdellovibrionales bacterium | reverse complement strand
GGGAAAAACAGATAATATTTTTATAAAAGATTGATTTTAAATAATTTCTTTGTTATGGTAAAAGCGTCTTATTCGATTTAAACTATATATTATGTTAGACCAAATTAAAGCAGATCGTTTGCAAAAACTTAAGAATTTTGAAACTGCGGGAATTAATCCTTACCCTCCGGGACCCTTCAGAAAAGAAAGTTTGAGAGAAATGGTCAAAAGGAAATTAGGCGAGAAAACTAAAGTAGCGGGAAGAATTGTTTTAATGCGAGTGATGGGCAATATTGCTTTCTTGACTTTACAAGATCAATCCGGCAGAGGGCAAGTAGTCTTAAATAAAAAAGAACTAGAAGGGGATTATAAATTTTGGGTAAAAAATCTTGACCTGGGTGATTTTATAGGAATAAAAGGGGAAAGATTTAACACTAAAAAAGGAGAAAAATCTGTTTTGGCGAAAGAGATAACTTTATTAGCCAAGGCATTAAAACCGTTACCGGATAAATATAAAGCCCTGCAAAATGAAGATGAAAAATTGAGAAAAAGATATTTGGATATTCTGCTTAACCCGGAAGTGAAAGAGATGATTTTCAAGAAAGATATTTTTTGGAACAGTATGCGTGAGTTTATGAAAGAAGAAAAATTTATTGAAGTGGAAACTCCTATTTTAGAAACTACTCCCGGAGGAGCGGATGCACAACCGTTTGTTACGCATCACAATGCTTTAGATCTGGAAGTTTATCTGCGTATTTCCATGGGAGAGCTTTGGCAGAAACGATTAATGGTGGCCGGACTGGAAAAAACTTTTGAAATTGGTCGGCAATTTCGCAATGAAGGAATGGACGCGGAACATTTGCAAGATTATACCCAAATGGAATTTTATTGGGCCTATGCCGATTTTAATCAAGGGATGCGTTTAGTGGAAAAACTTTATAAATATGTGGCAAAAA
The DNA here is from genome assembly GCA_964391875.1 of uncultured Bdellovibrionales bacterium. Lineage (GTDB taxonomy): Bacteria > Patescibacteriota > Minisyncoccia > Moranbacterales > DUUL01 > CAYMNT01. The sequence goes on along the minus strand of CAYMNT010000071.1, from coordinate 2,519 downwards.
AAACTTTTGGGACCACTAAATTTAAGATTAAAAATTTTGAAGTTGATTTAGCGGATGAATGGATTCGTTATGACTATGTAGAAACGATTAAAGAAAAAACGGGGGTAGATATTATGAAAGCCAATTTGGAAGAAATTGAAAATAAACTGAAAGAATTAAAAATAGCTTACAATAAAAAAGGTTTTAATATTACACGTGCCATTGATAATCTTTGGAAATATTGTCGTAAGGATATTGCCGGACCGGGATTTTTAGTTGGATTACCGGTAATAATGTCTCCTTTAGCCAAGAAAAGTCCTCATAATCCAAAATTAACTCAACGCTTTCAAGTTTTGATAGCCGGTAGTGAATTGGGGAATGGCTACAGTGAACTTAATGATCCGATTGACCAAGCGGAACGTTTTAAAAAGCAACAAAAATTACGAGATGCCGGAGATGAAGAAGCGCAGATGCACGATGAAGATTTTGTGGAAGCATTGGAATATGGAATGCCTCCCACTTGTGGTTTTGGAATAAGTGAACGGGTTTTTTCATTTTTAATGAATAAAACAGCGCGAGAGTGTCAGATTTTTCCGCTAATGAAACCGAAAAAATAAATAATAATTTAAGTAAAATTAATGAATTCACCGGATGCTAATTTTATAAATAGAGAAGATAAAATAGTTGAATCTTCTTTCGAGATGAAAGACTATATAAATAAATTTTACCAATTAATGATGATTCTTTTTGGGAGAAAACCAACAATAGCACCGTTAACCTTACGTGATGCTGAGACAAAAGAAAATGATATTTTGGTGAAGCGGACGGAAGAGATAAATCAATTGGTGGAAGAAATAAATGATTTGGTTGAAAAATATTCAGAAGAAAATGACTTAAAGAAAAAAGAAATATGGGAAGATAAATTTTTAGAAAAGGCTAAGGAAGCAATAGAATTAATTTATTTAGGAGATAAGGCTGGTGAACTTAGGTGACATCATTTTATACGTTTTTATAATTATGAAAAAACAAAAGAAAGAGAAAGAAAAGCTACTAACAAGAAAGCAAAGTAAAATAACATTAAGAAGAGGATTGATAAAAAATAAATTTTTAAAATAAATATTAATTGGTTAGGTAATAAGACTATGTTAGATATTAAATATATCAGAAAAAATAAAGTGGCGGTGAAAAAGGCAGTGAAAGATAAAAATATTGAGCTTGATCTAGATCGACTTTTAAGTTTAGATGAGAAAAGAAAAAAATTAATGAGCGAAATTGATCGGATTAGAGCGGAGCGCAATGAATTAGCTAGGTCTGCTCAAGGGAAAAAACCCAGTGAAGAACAAATTAATCAAGGGAAAGAATTAAAAGAGGAGAATATTCGACTGGAAGAAGCGTTGCGGAAAATAAAAGTTGAGTATAATAAATTAATGGTTTTAGTGCCGACGGTTCCATCGGCAGATACACCGGTTGGAAAAGATGAAAGTGAAAATGTGGAGATAGCCAAATGGGGAGAATTACCAAAATTTGATTTTAAACCAAAAGACCATATTCAAATTGGGAAGGAATTGGATATTATTGATTTTGAACGAGGGGTAAAGGTTTCCGGATATCGGGGTTACTATATGAAGAACGAAGGAGCTAGTCTGCAAATGGCGTTGATGATGTATGCCTTAGAAAGTTTAATTACTCGAGGGTTTACTCCAATGATTCCACCGACTTTGGTGAAAGAATTTGTGCTTTTCGGATCAGGTTATTTTAAAGGCAATAAATTTAGTGAAAAAGATGAAATTTATAAAATTGCTAATCAGGACATTGAAGCGGATGGAAAGAAAGATAAAGAAAATAAATTTTTAATTGGAACGGCGGAACCGTCACTTTTAGCTTACCACGCCGGAGAAACTTTGGAGGAAAATAAATTACCGATAAAATTTTGTGGTTTTTCTCCTTGTTATCGCAGTGAGATTGGTTCTTATGGAAAAGACACTAAAGGACTTTATCGAGTACATGAGTTTATGAAAGTGGAACAAGTTTGTTTATGTCCGGCAGATGTAAATTTAGCTGAAGAGATACATGCGGAAATGTTGTCGATTACCAAAGAATTGCATGAAGAACTGGGATTGCCTTATCGTATTCTTCAAATCTGTACCGGTGATATGAGTGCCGGTAAATATAAAATGTTTGATATAGAAGCTTGGATGCCTTCACGAGAGGGTTATGGTGAAACCGGTAGCGCATCTAATTTTTTAGATTGGCAAGCGCGAAGATTGAATGTTAAATATAAAGATGCAAAAGGGAATAAAAAATATGTTTATATGCTCAACAATACCGCTATTCCTTCGCCAAGATTTATTATTGCCATTTTGGAAAATTTTCAACAAAAAGATGGTAGCGTGAAAATTCCCGAAGTGCTTCAAAAATATATGCCGGGTAAAATAAAAAAGATTGAGAAAAAATAAATAGATTGAAAGAGGGTGGTTTGTAGGGTAGTGAACGGGGATAGACAGTAAAGAAAGAAAAATAAATAAAAGAACCCTAAAAGC
>CAYMNT010000070.1:0-3541 GCA_964391875.1 uncultured Bdellovibrionales bacterium | reverse complement strand
GCTAAAATTAAAGGAGATCCAATACTTAGCGATGAATTAAAGGAAAAAATAGAAGAAAAAAAGAAGTTAAGGGATGAATTGATGACTTTAGCGACAAAAAAGAAAATAGGCGAAGAAAGGTTTGTAGGTTTTTTAACTTTGTTGCACAATAGAATATTTATTAGCGATATATTAGATGACGACATATCTAAACATTTAATGCATGATGTATTAGCTTTTTCAACGGAAAGTATATATGGGCTTTATGATAAGCGGGATGCTATGGCGGAAGAAGCAATTGAATTAATGAGTGATATTTTGAAAGAAGATAATTTTGAAGAAGCAGTTCAATTATTAAAGCCAGATGAAGAGGTATTAAAAGAAGTAAATAAGAAAGAATTATCAAAAAATTTAGCAAAATGGAAAACATTATTAAAAAAGATTGATAATTTTAATAACGACTTAAGAAAAGAGCGAGAGGAAGAAAAAAAAGCGGCTTAATGAGCTAATCAATTATGGGCTATTTAATTATTTTTTTTGTCTTGACATTTTAAGCTAAAAATATTATAGTTCATTTGTTTATGAGAAGGGAGCTTGTAAATGGGGGATTTTTTGTTTTGTTTAATGGAAGCAAACCAAATAATAGAAAATAATTCATATACTAAAAAATAAACCATATTTTTTTATGCCAACTATTAATCAACTGAAAAGGAAACCGAGAAAATCAACAAAGAAAAAACCAAAAGCACCAGCTTTAGCTTTTAGTTTTAATACTATTAAAAATAAACCGGTGGAAAACACTTCGCCTTTTAAGCGAGGAGTTTGTGTAAAAGTAGCGACAACTACTCCCAAGAAACCAAATTCAGCTCTGAGAAAAATAGCCAGAGTAAAATTAACCAATGGGATGGAAGTAACTGCTTATATACCCGGTATTGGTCATAATTTGCAGGAACATTCCGTAGTGATGATTAGAGGTGGAAGAGTACCGGATCTTCCCGGAGTACGTTATCATATAGTACGAGGAGTGTTAGATACGGAAGGAGTAGCAGATCGCAATAGAGGAAGATCAAAATATGGAGCTAAAAAACCGAAAGAAAGTAAATAATTTTAAAAATTATGCGAAAAAAAAGAACTTATAAAAAAAGATGGCAACCGGATGAAAAATACAATTCACTTTTAGTGGGACGTTTCATTGGACAAGTAATGAAGAATGGTAAAAAAAATGTTGCCAAGGAGATTGTTTATGAATCATTTAAAATTGTTCATAGAAAAACAAAAAAAGGAGGATTGAATGTATTTGAGCAGGCAATTAAAAATGTTTCTCCTTTAATGCAGTTGAAAAGTAGACGAGTGGGAGGAGCTAATTATCAGATTCCGGTGCCGGTAATGGGAGATAAAAGAGTGGCCTTAGCCATGGGGTGGATTTTAACGGCAGCACGAGCACGTAAAGGACAAAAAATGGCCGAACGTTTAGCCGGGGAATTTTTAGATGCAGCTGAGAAAAAAGGAGCCGCTATAAAGAAGAGAGAAGACACTCACCGAATGGCGGAAGCCAATAAGGCCTTTGCTCATTTTGCTTAAAAATTTAAAGCCAACAAAATAAATTTAAATTTTTAATAAACTAACTTTATTAAAAATACTTAAAAATAATACTTAAACGCTTAAAAATAATTATGCGACAGTATCCAATTGAAAAATATCGCAATATAGGAATTATTGCCCATATTGATGCCGGAAAAACCACCGTAACCGAACGAATTTTATTTTATACGGGAATTTCTCATAAAATCGGTGAAGTCCATGAAGGAGAAGCTACCATGGATTGGATGGAACAAGAACAAGAACGAGGAATTACCATTACTTCGGCGGCGACTACTTGTATTTGGAAAGATTTTCAAGTTAACATCATTGATACTCCGGGACATGTTGATTTTACTGTGGAAGTGGAACGTTCTTTAAGAGTGTTAGATGGCGGAGTGGTTATTTTTGATGGAAAAGAAGGGGTGGAGCCTCAATCAGAGACAGTTTGGCGACAAGCGGATAAATATGAAGTTCCTCGCATTGCTTTTATTAATAAAATTGATAAAGAAGGAGCTAGTTTTGAAAATTCCCTAACTTCTATTTGGGATCGACTTTCTCCTCATGCGGTGGCTTTACAACTCCCCATTGGAGAGAGTGGAGACCATAAAGGGGTAGTTGATTTGATGACGCAAAAAGCCATCTATTTTGAGGGTGAAATGGGAGAACAAATAAAAGAAGGAGAAGTACCGGAAGAGATGAAAGCGAAAGTGAGTGAATGGAGAGAAAAAATGGTGGAGAAAGTAGCTGAAATTGACGATGATTTAACGGAAAAATTTTTAGAAGGGAAAGAAATTACTCAAGAAGAATTAAAAAAAGTTATTCGAAAAGGAACTATTGAAAATAAATTGATCCCGGTTTTTACCGGTTCCGCTTTGAAAAATAAAGGGGTGCAACCGCTATTGGACGCTGTGGTGGACTATTTACCTTCGCCTGTTGATGTCCCGGCCATTAAAGGGGTAGCTGTTGATGACAAAGAAAAAGAAATAGAAAGAAAAGCGGGAGATGATGAAAGCTTTTCTGCTTTGGCGTTTAAAGTAGCTACCGATCCATTTGTGGGACAACTTACTTTTTTTAGAGTTTATTCCGGGAAACTTAAAGCCGGATCTTATGTGCTTAACTCTTCCAAGGGAAAAAAAGAGCGCATAGGAAGAATATTGAAAATGCATTCTAATCATCGAGAGGAAGTGGAAGAAATGTATGCCGGAGGAATTGGAGCGTTGGTTGGAACTAAATACACCATGACAGGAGACACGCTTTGTGATGAAGAAAATCCGATTATATTGGAAAATATAGAATTTCCCGAACCGGTAATTTCTATTGCCGTTGAACCAAAAACTAAAGCTGATCAAGAAAAAATGGGCATTGCTTTGCGAAAATTATCAGAAGAAGACCCTACTTTTCAAGTAAGAACTGACGAGGAAACAACGCAGACTATTATTTCCGGAATGGGAGAACTTCATTTGGATATTATTATTGATCGAATGAAAAGAGAATTTGATGTAGAAGCTAAAGTAGGTAAGCCACAAGTGGCTTATCGAGAAACCATAAAACAATCAGCAGAAGCAGAAGGAAAATACATTAAACAATCAGGAGGTAGGGGACAATATGGACATTGTTGGATTAAAGTGGAACCGTTGGAAGAAGGAGGAGGATTTGAATTTGTTAATGAAATTAAAGGAGGGGTTATCCCACAGGAATATATTCCTGCCATTGAAAAAGGAGTGAAAGAGTCTATGACTCAAGGAGTTTCAGCGGGCTATCCAATGGTGGATGTTAAAGCCACTGTTTATGATGGTTCTTTCCATGATGTTGATTCATCTGAAATGGCTTTTAAAGTGGCCGGTTCCATGGCTTTCAAAGAAGCGGTTAAAAGGGCTAAGCCAATAATTTTAGAACCGATAATGAAAGTGGAAGTAACCACTCCGGAACAATTTATGGGAGATGTGGTGGGTGATCTTAATGCCAAGCGAGGACAAGTAGA
>CAYMNT010000069.1:0-3595 GCA_964391875.1 uncultured Bdellovibrionales bacterium | reverse complement strand
GGGATAAAAACAAAAGACATAATTATTGATAAAAATATAAATTTAACCAAACAAGATAAAACAATACCACTCAGTAGATAATTTTTTTTAAAAATAGCAGGGAAAATTCTGAGTGATGTTTGAAAAGTAATAATTAGAAGAAGATTAGCTGTAATAATATAAGGGATAAGTATTACTAAAGGGGCGGGAAGTAGCCCTTGCATCAAAGCAATGGAGGAAGGAAAAATGGCAATGAAGGCAACATTAAAAAATTTTAGGCGATAGGCACCAATAAATAAAATCATATTAACAATGGTGCCAGTAATCCATTGATGAGTCGGTGTGTGCGCTAAAATTGCCGGAGCAAGAATAATTGCCGAAAGTAAACCTCCGGTCCAAGCCAAATCTTTAATTTTGATGCCGATAAAATTATCAGCATAACTAATAACTTTTGCATTTAAAGTTTTTGTCATAAGGAGCAAGCTATTAGTTAAAATCAGAAGAGAAAAATGAAGCTTTTATTAATCAGTTAATTTTAATTAACCATTGTTGTTTTCCAGAGTCCGTGAATATTGCAAAAAGCGCGAATTTCAATGGCTTGATTCGTTTTAAGATTAAATTGAGCTTCCGGTTGATCGCCCGGTGAAAAAACTTTGCGGTAAATTTTTTTGCCCGATAACACTTCCACCCATTCAATGTAATGCTCGGTTTCCATGGGATGAGGAACAGATCCGATTTTAACGGTTAATTTATTGTCATTTTTTTCTATAACCGGTAAATGTTTTTCTTGTCCTTCTTCCGTTGATTTTTCAACCAATAAATTCATTGGTTGGTTGCAACAAACAAGTGCTCCATCTCCGGAGTGGGTAACCGCCACAATATTGCCACAAATTTCGCATTTGTATATTTGATTTATTTGAGTCATTTGTTTAATTAAAATTTAATTTATTAAGGTAATTTAATTATAGCACAAACCAATAAAAATAAACAAAATTTAATTTAAATTTATAGTATAATTGTGCTATGATAAATAAAGATGATTTATTTTTATATAAAAACTAGTTAAAACAAAAACACAAGATGACTATTGAAAAAATTTTATTAAATTTTTCTCCTCGGCGAAAAAATTTATTACCGGCTTTAAAGCAAGTTAATGAACATTTTGGGGTTGTTTCGGAAGAAGCGATAAAACAAATGGCTCATTTTTTTGGACTAACCAAAGTGGAGGTGTTTAGTGTAGCCAGTTTTTATGACCAAATAAGAACTGAGCAACCGGCCGAATTAATAATCCAGGTTTGTGATGGAGCGAATTGTACGCTTAAAAAATCAAATGAAGTGATTAAACAGATAGAACTTTTTTTTAAGCAAAAAGTGGGGGATAATTTTAATCCCAAAGTAAAGATTGAACGAATTGGTTGCTTGGCGCAATGCCCTTTTGGTCCCAATGTGGTAATTAATGGAATTGTCTATGAGAAAGTTTTTCCGGACAAGGTAACTGAATTATTGAGAAGTTATACGGAAAAATAAAATACAAAAAATAAGCATAAAAAAAATAGAAAGTTGAAAAATAAGCAAACAAAAATTTTAACTAAATATTGGGATGAGATTGATCCCAACAGTATAGAAAGCTATCGTAAAAAAGGTGGTTATTTAGCTTTACAAAAAGCGCTTCGCCGAGAAGGGAGGGAAATTATTAATGAAATTAAAAAATCCGGACTGAGAGGAAGAGGGGGAGGGGGATTTTTAACCGGGAAAAAATGGGAGCTAGCTAAAAAAACCAAGGCTTCAAAAAAATATTTTATTTGTAACTTGGATGAATCTGAACCGGGAACATTTAAAGATAAAAGTTTAGCGGAAAAAAATCCTCATCAAATTATTGAAGGAATAATAATTGGGGCCTATGCGGTGAGAGCTAAGGAAGCATTTATTTATCTTAATGGAAAATTTAGTTTAGCTAGCGAATTATTAAAACGAGCTATTGAGGAAGCAAAACAAAAAGGATTTTTAGGCAGGAGTATTATGGGTTCTAATTTTGATTTATCCATAGAAGTGTTTGCCGGTGCGGGGGCGTATATTTGTGGAGAAGAATCAGCCTTGATTAATTCTTTAGAGGGAAAAAGACCGGAGCCACGTTATCGCCCACCTTTTGTTTCAGTTTGTGGGTTAAAAGGCAAACCAACGGTGGTAAATAATGCTGAAACTTTGGCTAATGTTCCTTGGATAATCAAGCATGGAAGTGAAGAGTATTTGAAGCTGGGATTAAAAAATTGTTCGGGGACAAAACTTTTTTGTATTGACGGGGCGGTAAATTATCCGGGAGTGTATGAAGCTGAATTCGGAATTACCTTAAGAGAATTAATTTATGACTTGGCGGGGGGAATAATTGGCGGGGAAGAATTTTGGTTAGCGCAAGTGGGTGGCTCAGCCGGTCAGCTAATTCCTCAAGGAGTAATCAATGAAACGCCAACCTATGATTCAACCGCTAAAATAGCCGTTGGTTCCGGAGCGGTTTTAGTAATTGATAAAAACCAAGAGATTAAAGAGTTGATGCTTAGTTGGATACGTTTTTTTCAAAGAGAGTCTTGCGGAAAATGTGTGCCTTGTCGAGAAGGAACGTTTCGCTTAAAAGAGATTATAAGACGATTGAAAGAAGGGAACTTTACATCAGAAGACAAAGAGGATTTGGAAAAGTTAGTTTGGACCTTAACCAATACCACTTTTTGTCCCTTGGGAAAATTTTCAGTAAGGGCGCTTAAAGACGTTATTAAATATAAATTGGTTAAAGAATTAACAAAGGATTAGTAAAACAATTATGCAAATAAAGATTGATAATAAAATATATGACTTTAAGAAAGGGGAAACTATTTTGGATGTATGTCAACGTAATGAAATAGCTATTCCTCGACTTTGTTATCATCCTGATTTAAAAAAAGCAGATGGATTATGTCGGCTTTGTTTGGTAAAAACTGATCAACATAAAGGTCTAGTTACTTCTTGTCAAACCAAAGCGGTGGATTTAATGGAAGTGACTACGGAAGATAGAGATATAAACAAGGCCCGCACCGTTAATTTGGAACTGCTTTGGGCGGATCATGCTGGCAAATGTGGACAATGCCAGAAAAATGGTAATTGTGAATTACAGCGATTGGCTCATGATTTTAAGCTAGATGTGGAAATTAATGATTTTACTCCCAAGATAGCTCAATTGGAAAAAGAGGAGCAATTATTGGCCTTAAAAAACAGTTTGAAAAATAGAGTGGTGGACGAGGGTAATCCCAGCATTAAAAGAGATAATCAATATTGTATTGAGTGCCAACGTTGCGTCAAAGTTTGTCGAGAAGGGCAAACGATTGGAGAATATGAAATGAATTATCGCTCTATTAAAACAAGAGTGGGTACGGTTTGTGATTCACCTATGGATTGTATTCTTTGTGGACAATGCGCCAATGTTTGCCCTACGGCCGCTATCACTGAAAAGGATGAATTGGATAAAATGGAGGCCTTCATTAAAGACAAAGAAAAATTAACCGTTTTTCATGTGGCCCCATCGGTTAGATTTACTTTGGGAGAAGAGTTTGGTTTGGCTCCGGGAAATTTTATGGAAGGGAAGATAGCT
>CAYMNT010000068.1:0-3599 GCA_964391875.1 uncultured Bdellovibrionales bacterium | reverse complement strand
AGAGATAGAAGTAGAATCAAAGAATAAAAAATTAACCTTTAAGATTGTTGGATCCAGTGAAGCCGATCCCTTAGCGGGAAAAATTTCTAATGAATCACCCATGGGGAAATCTTTTTTAGGAAAGAAGAAAGGTGAATCTTTTGATGTTTTGTTGCCGAGTAAGAAAAAAGTTAAGTATAAAATTATAAAAATATTTTAAAAAAATGTTAATTATTCGTTTTTCAAGAACCGGGAAAAAAAATAAAGCCCAATTCAGGATAGTGTTGGCAGAAAAATCAGCTCCCATTAAGGGTCGTTTTATTGAACGACTGGGCAGTTACGATCCGCACACCAAGAAAGTTGTGTTTAAAAGTGAAAGAATTAATTATTGGATTAAAGAAGGAGCTAAAGTTTCTGATTCGGTATGGAACTTATTAGTTTCACAGAAAGTGGTTCAAGGTCCAAAAAGAGTTATATCATTAACTCCCAAGAAAAAAGGCGATGAGGAGGGGAGTGAAGAAAAAAGTAAAGAAAATAAAATTGATCAAGTAACCAAAAAAGAAGAAGAGAGTAAATCTGACGATAAGTCAGTGGAGGAAGCTAAAGAAGAACAAACGGAAGATAAAGATAACAAAGAAGAAGAAAAAAAAGTAGCGGACAACAATAAATCAGCTGAAGATGAGAAAAAAGAAACAGTAGAGGAGGTTAAAAAAACAACTGAAAAAGAGTAAAATAAATAAAAGTTAAAATGAAAACCAACCAGAAGACAATTTCCATTGTCGTGCCGGTGCTCAATGAGGAAAAAAATGTGGAACAGTTGCACCGAGAGATTATGGGAACTATTTTAAAAAATAATTATCAAGCAGAAGTAATTTTTGTTGATGATGGTAGTACGGACAAAACCTTAGAAAAGCTACGCGATTTACATCCACTTAAAACGATTGTTTTCAGGAAAAATTTTGGGCAAACGGCGGCAATGGATGCTGGGGTTAAGTCAGCCAAGGGGGAGATTATTATCACTATGGATGGTGATTTGCAAAATGATCCGGCAGATATTCCTCGTTTGTTGGAAAAAATGGATGAAGGATTTGATGTGGTGAGTGGTTGGAGGAAAAAAAGGAAAGATTCATTAGCTAAAAGATTTATTTCTCGGGGAGCAGACAGATTGAGAAAAATTCTAATTCATGATGGTATTCACGATAGTGGTTGTTCATTGAAAGCCTACAAAAAAGAATGTTTTGAATCCATTGATCTCTTTGGTGAAATGCATCGTTTTATCCCGGCTGTAATGAAAATAAACGGTTTTAAAATAGGAGAAATTGAAGTTAATCATAGAGCGAGGGTGGCGGGGAAAACCAAATATAATTATAAAAGAATAGTTAAAGGGTTATTGGATATGGTAAGTGTTTGGTTTTGGAGAAAATTTGCCAATCGGCCATTACATTTATTTGGTACTTTAGGATTTTTTCTTTTTTTTATTGGCACAATCATTGCCAGCTGGACATTGGTGGATAGAATATTTTTTGGTACAGCACTGCTAGGAAGGGCTTTACCGATTATTGGAATTATTTTTATTTTAATTGGTATTCAACTTTTTATTTCAGGATTAATGGCGGATATTTTAATAAAAAATTATTACCAATCGAAAAAAGAAACATTTTATAAAATAAAAACGGTATTGGAGAGAGAATAAGTGGTATAATTTCAAAGAATATTTTTCGGAAAGTTGTGTAATTTTTTTACTTTATTTAAGGCAAAAAGCAAATTTTTTTATTTGCTTTTTTGCTTTTTTAAGAGTATACTTATTAAGCAATGGATTGATAAAAATATTAAAAAGATTTCAAGTAAATTAAGTATTAAAACTACTACTATGGAAACAAAATCCTTCCAATGGAGGATGGTTGGGTTGGTTTTTGTCAGTTTTTGGTCATTATTATTAGTGATTTTATTAATGCCAATTTACATTGACCAAAGCTTAACGGACGCTCCTCAACAAGTTAATTTGATTAGTTTAGCAATCTTTTATTTGTTAGTTTTTATTTCCGCAGGAGGAGTGTTTACGCTATTTTTATTTTGGTTAAGGAAGAGAACTCGCGCTAAGAATAATTTAAAACAAAGTGCCATTCTTTCTTTGCGTCAAGGGTTTCTGCTGGGACTTTTAGTTATAATATTTTTAATAATGCAAAGTTTCAGAGTGTTGATTTGGTGGGATGCGTTATTGGCTATAGGGAGTACCATGATGATAGAATTATATTTTTTAACCCGGGAAGAATAAACTTAAAATAAAATACGACAATATTTAGATAAATAAAATTAAAAACAATAAACAATAAACAAAGCGCTTATTAATATAATCTAGCAATAGGGACATTAGTAAGAGTTATAAAAAATTATGGCTAAAAATACAACCAAAAAAAGGGCTAAATATGACGCCAAATCAATTCAGGTTTTGGAAGGATTAGAACCGGTACGTAAAAGGCCGGGAATGTATATTGGGGGAACCTCCTTAGAAGGATTGCACCATTTAATCTGGGAAGTGGTTTCAAATTCCATTGACGAAGCTATGGCTGGCTATGGAAAATATATTGAAGTCCGCTTACTTCCCAATAAAGGGATATCTGTCTCTGATGAAGGAAGAGGCATCCCGGTGGGAAAACATAAACAAACCGGACTTTCGGGAGTGGAAACGGTTATGACTAAATTGCACGCCGGAGGAAAATTTGGAGGAGATGGTTATAAAGTATCAGGAGGATTACATGGAGTAGGCGTCTCAGTGGTGAATGCACTTTCTATTTATACCAAAGCGGAAGTGTTTCAGAACGGGAAAATTTATTCTCAAGAATACAAAAGAGGAAAACCTAAACACAAAATTAAATTAGTGGGAAAGTCTAATCGCACCGGTACCACCATTACTTTTGAACCGGATCCGGAGATTTTTAAAAAAATTGAATGGAATTGGAAAAAAATCGCCAAATATTTAAGAGAGCAAACCTATTTAACTAAAGGAGTCCATATTAAATTGATTGATGCAAGAGAAGAAAATGAAGAACGACAAAGAAAAGTGGGCTTTTGTTTTGATGGAGGAATTAAATCATTCGTTCATTTTTTAAATCGTTCCAAAGAAGTAATCAATAAAGATGTTTTTTATGTTGAAAAAGAAAAAGATGATATGTCCGTAGAGATAGCTTTCCAATATCAAAACGGATTAAAGGATAATATTTTATCTTTTGCTAACAATATTCATACCATTGAAGGAGGAATGCATGAAAGTGGTTTTCGTACCGCCTTAACCAGAACCATCAATAGTTATGCCAGGAAAAATAAATTATTAAAAGAAAAGGAAGGCAATTTAACGGCGGATGATGTGCGAGAAGGTTTAACGGCAGTAATTTCAGTTAAATTAAGAGAACCACAATTTGAAGGACAAACTAAATCTAAGCTGGGTAATGCGGAGGCTCGCTCCATTACCAGTGCCGTTACAGCCGAAGCTTTAAATGAGTATTTTGAAAAAAACCCCCAAGAGGCTAAGGCGATGGTAGCTAAAGGAGTATTAAGCGCTAAAGCCAGATTGGCTGCTAAGGCGGCAAAAGATGCGGTAGTAAGAAAAGGAGTGCTGGAAG
>CAYMNT010000067.1:0-3671 GCA_964391875.1 uncultured Bdellovibrionales bacterium | reverse complement strand
AAGGACAATACTGGTGAATTAGAAATGGCACTTTATGAATGTGTGCCAAACAAAGTGACCATTAACGCGACAAAGATTGTTTGTACTGATGAGAAGGATTTACCAAACAGGATGGATACACCGGAAAACGAGAGGCCTGTTATTGATGAAAATACGGCGAAAGACTGGGTAGATATAGATAGTCATGAAAGTTGTAAAATAGTTGATTGGGATTTCAAATGGGCAAAACGACCAAATGGAAGCTGGACAACACTTTCTACAACCGCACAAAATAATGAAGTTCAGGTTCCCTTTGATGAAAATGATACTGCCATCTATGTAAAAGAAGTGGAAAAAGAAGGATATATCCCATTTACTTTTCACGCTAATGGAAAAACGGATGTTGATAATGTAACGGCAGAGTTGTATTGTACCGGAGATGGGCTACATTATGATAATTCCGAACATCTTAACAATCTTGCACCAGGCAAGCATTATTACTGTGTTGCCTGGAACGTGCCGATAAATGGAGAAATAGTAGTTACAAAATTTAATGATAAAAATGGAGACGGTAAGTTTGGCGAAGATGAGACAACGATGTCTGAGTGGGAAATGAATCTAGATAATATGAAAGATGAACGAGCAATGGCTGATACCGTTGAAGCGGTGGTTACGGAAGAGGAAGAATTTTCCCAAAAAACAAATACAGAAGGTAACGCAACTTTTAGTGTGCCAGGAGGAGTTTATGTTCTCAGTGAAACAATGCAAGGCGGATGGCAACAAACAGGAATGTATTGTGATTATGGAGATGAACAAGTAACAGACAGAACAAGTTATAGAGAAGCGTCGTTAGCCGTTGAAAGTGAAGAAGAAAATTCATTACCGGTAAAACTTCTATCGGGACAAAAAGTACATTGTTTTGTGGGAAATCAGCCAGTAAAAAGTAAATTATTTATCAGTAAAACTAACAATGGATGGGCAAGCGGGACAAAGAAAAGTGGTGATTTAATTACTTATACCATTAAAGTTAGAGCGGAGGAGAATGCGGTACAAGCAGTGAAAGTGAAAGACTTACCACCTAAAAACTTTACTTATGTGAGTGGTTCTTGGAAAGCTATTTCCGATAAAAGAGGGGATCTATCCAATATTGCCGGATTGGGGCTAACTCATATTTATGCTTCTCCCGGAGAATGGAGCTTAGGTGATATGGCAAAAGATGAAGTGGTAACTTTAAGCTATCAAGCACGAATAACGGACGAAGCGGATAATGGTTTACATAAAGATTTAGTTTGGGGAAATGGAGTAGATATGCGAGGAAATAGTTTATTGGCTCTAACGGAACCATCCGATTTTGAAGTTAATGGGGGAGTGGTGAACGATGAATTTGCCGGAACTCAGATTGCCATAGAGGATGTTGATAATCCGGAAAGTGCAACAGTGAAAGCGGATAAGGATGAGATTATTAAAAAGAAAAAAGTAACCGTAAAGGGAGCTTCAACTTTTTTGCCCGCCACCGGAGCTAATGGTTGGTGGTTAATCGTGGCCGGTTTAATTTTGTTGATAGGATTAATTTTGTTGGTAATTTCAAGAAGTAAAAAAATCAGAAATATTTTTGGCTTGATTTTTTTAATGGGTTTAATGATGGGAATTGGACAAGCTAACGCTTCAACGGTGGTAAGAATTGATGAACCGGAAAGTAATGTTAACGGAACTTTTAAAGTTGGATTTGTGGTAATGGATACGGAGGGAAATAATATAAATGCTGAATGTTGGAAAAAAGGGCCTACAGATTCAAATTGGATGAAGTTTCAAGAGGTTAGTTTGATTGCCGGGGGAAGCTCGGGAAATTGTATGGTAAATAATGATGTTTTAGCTGATGAAGGAGATTATTTATTTAAAGTTAAAGCCAACGGTATCGATTCCGATGAAGTAAAAATTTCTTTTAAAGGAACTAATCCGGGAAAGCCTAAATATATCGAAAAGAAAAAAGAACATTCTTGCAGTAATGAGCTGGAAATAAAGACCGCTAACGATGGACGAACTACTCAGGTAGAAGTTTATCGTGCTAAAGGTAAAACCGTGGTGGTTAATGAAAGTTCAAAAATAAAAACGCTTGCCGTTGGTCCTAATCAGAAAATAAGATTTACCGACGATTTAAAAGCGGTAGGTTGTGATGGTGATTATTATTATGCAGTTAGATCTTTTGACGATCATGGTAATTACTCTCCGGCTAGAGAAGAAAAATATAAAGTGGAAGTGACTAAAAAAATTAAAGTAACCAAAACAGCGCCTACGGCAACGGTGACAACCGCTGGTACCAATGTTGGTGGAGCGGGAGCAAATCTTACGGGGGGAGGAACGGAAGTGGCCAGGGAAACTACCAATGAAAATACAACGGAAGAAAAAATCAAAGAAGAAACCAAAGAAGAAACCAAAACCGAGAAGGAAAGTGCCGTTAAGTCTAACGAGGAAGCTCCTAAAGTATTGGGTGAAAAAACTAATTCCAGATTTTCTCGTTTGTTAAAGGATTGGAAATTTTGGTTAGCCGTGTTGATTCTTGGTGTGATCGGAAGGATTATTTATCGAAGAAAGAAGTTATTGAAAGTATCCTCCAAGCAACAATAAATACTAGGTTTATAAAATCGGCTTCTTTTAAAGGAGTCGATTTTATGTTAAAAAATGAAAAAAAATGAAAAAAAGCTAAAAATAATATTTTGGTTGGGAATCAGTTTGATTTTATTGGCAGTTCTTTTATTTGGCGCTATTTTTTATGGAGTTATTAAAAGTGAAATAAGTTATTTAATTTCAACCAAAAACAAATCGGTCAAAATTGTTTTAGATGAGGAAAGTAAAGACAACAATGAAGATAACGAAGATAAAATTATCCCCGTTGATAAAGAATTTAGTATTATTATTCCTCAATTAAAAATTAATGCTAAAGTTTTTGCCAATGTTGATCCTCAGAATGAAAATGAATATGGAAATAAATTAAAAAAGGGGGTGGCTCACGCTAAGGGAAGTGGTTTCCCCAATGATGAGCAAACAATTTTTATTTTCGCTCACTCTTCCAGTAATTTTTATCAAAACAATCAATTTAATACCATTTTTTATTTATTAAGAAAATTAAAAGCGGGAGATGTTTTTTATCTGGTTTATCAAAACAAACTTTATACTTACAAAATGATTGATAGTAAAATTGTGGAGAAAGAAGCCGTCAGTTATTTGGAAGACAACAAAAATTATGATGTAATTTTAATGACTTGTTGGCCACCGGGTACGGCTTATAGGCGATTATTGGTTATGGGAGAGCGAATACGCTGAAGATAAGTTAATAAACTTAAGTTGATAAAAATAGTGATAAAAAAATATTGGCCGGCAATGGTTTTGTTTGGCTACGGTTTGTTCATGGTGTTTATTCGTTCCAATGGTAGTTTGGACGGTGATGAAGCAATTTATTCACAAGTAACCAGAGAGACATTATTCGGCCATCATTGGTTGACTTTATTTTGGCGAAACAAGGAGTGGTTTGAGAAGCCACCTCTTTTTATTTGGCTACAAATGATAGCGGTTTCTTTGGGGGGTTATAAAGAAATAGCACTGAGATTTTTTTCCGGATTTTTTGGTGTTTTAACGGCTATGACAGTTTATTTTTTTTCTTGGAATATTTTTAAAAGTAAACGAGGGGCCTTTAT
>CAYMNT010000066.1:0-3673 GCA_964391875.1 uncultured Bdellovibrionales bacterium | reverse complement strand
ATTTTTATCTATTTAAATTAGTTTGCTATTCTTACAAGTCTCCCCTTAATAATTTATTTAATCTTTCTTTTATTTCTTCTTCAGACGGTTCCGGCAATTCTTCTTCGTCTTCATCCGGCGCATAACCGTAAGCCCTATCTATCGCACTGGCTTTTGGTTGATGATTTTCTTCCGTTTGACCTTGACTTAATTTTTCTTCTTTTTCTCTTTCTTCTTCTATTTCCTCTTCCCTTTTCGGCGTTTCTTCAAAAATCGGTAAATTGTCCGGCACCGCTCCTTTTTTGCTAAATGTTTTGCTTTTTGCTTTCACCGCTTCATTGGTTTTTTCTTCCATCTCTTCAGTTGCTTCTTCGTTAACCGATTCTTCTTCTTTCGGCAATTCTTTTTCCGCTATTGTTTCTGACTTTCTCATTTTTTCAATTTCATAAGGCTGATCTTCCAGCACAGCCACCTGTTCCACTTCCTTTAAATCTTGCGGATATTTTCCCGCCAATTCACTTTTTAATTTCAAATTAATGGAAGTATCGGTCATCGGCATTCTTTTATTACCCAAATCCAAACTTCCCCCGAAAAAATAAACCCAAATTGTCGCTCCCGTTAATCCCAAAATCAAACCCACCAATGTGTTTAACCACAAATTGGGCTTGGTGGGACGAAGAGAAACAATCGGACCATCAATTAATTTCACTCTCACGGCCTCACCTTCTCCATGATATTTTATACTTTTATGCATAAGCACCCAAGCAATTGATTGAGCAATTTGCTCTCCCATTTTTCTGCTTTGGTCAAAAACCGTTATTTCTATAATCCCCGTATTGGCTACTTTTTTCACCTTGATTTTTTTCCGCCACTCTTTTTTTCTTTGACTTCTTTCTTTTGAAAGATTTAACTTTGTTTTAACGGGAGATTTTTCCAGTTCTTCTAAAAATGATTCAGTAAAAATTATTTTGGATAAAGTTTCACTAAGATATTCTACCGACTTAATCGTTGAAAAATCTGCCGACTTTCCCTTGAATTGTTTTTCAATTACCAAAACACTAATATCTGTTTGATAGTTGGGAGCCAGAAAAGCGGAAACGATAAAAAAGACCGCCCCTCCGATAAAGCCCAGTAAAATAATCGTCCACCAGTTTTTACTGAAAGATTGATAAAAACTCATCTTCATCACTTATTAAATTAACTTTCAAATTAACCTCAAACCATACACTATAAAATATTTTTTGTCAAGAAAATTTTTCACTTGACAAATTTTCAAAAAACAATAGACTATAAATAGTTTCATACCTCCTCCTTTCTCCTTTCTCCCGCCCCCGATGGCGGGGGCGGGAAAACGAAATATATATAAATTATATATATTTCATTAAAAAAATTCACGGGAACGCAATGCGTTCCCTTTTTTAATTTTCTTATGTTTTTATCTTAAATAAACTGCATCAATTGCTAACAATTGATGCAGTTTATTTTTGTCCACTTTAAATGATTTTTGTTAATAAACTTGTTTCAAATAAGTTTATTGTTAATTTAACACCACCTTAATGTTTTTTTCCGTTCCGGCACGCAAGATTTTCAAACTGATTTCTTCTCCTTTTTTATGCCGGGCTATCAAAAGCGAAAGCGGATGGTCTAAATCAATTTTTTCTCCGTTAACTTCCACCATCACATCATTAATTTTAATTCCGGCTTTATCCGCTGAAGAATTTTTTATTACCGCCAAGCCCTGTTGGCCGGAAAACGAATAAATTAAAGCTCCTTGATTAACCGGTAAATTGTTCAATAAGGCAAGGGCACGATTAATGGACAAATAATAAACACCCAAAATCGGTCGCTCCAATTTACCGCTCTTTGTGTAAGTTTCCACCAAATTTTTAACCGTATCAATGGGAATAATAAAATTTGTCAATTCCCCATCCTTTTTCATTTGATTAGCCACCCCCATTACTTTCCCGGAAAAATCTACCGCCACTCCTCCAATATTCCGCCTGTCAATCTGGGCATCGGTAATAATTGCTCCTTCCATTTTTTCCGATGAAGCTAATTGAGAATTTAACAAAGAAAATGTTTGGTCAAAAGTTTCAATCAACCCTAAAGAAAAAGTATTCCTATATTCTCCTTCGGCATTGCCCACTAAAATCATTTTTTCTCCCATAACTAAATCTTGCCGATCGGCAAAAGGCATTACCGGTAAATTAGTCCCGGCTACTTTATATAACGCTAAATCGCTGTAAGCGTCTTCCAACACCAATTCAGCTTCCAACTCTTGCCCATCGGAAGTTAACACAATATTTTTTTCAACCGCTTTTTTACTGATTTTATTGGCATTGTCTTTATTGGCAACACTTACAATTAAACCATCGGCACTGACTATCATTCCTGTTTTAATATGACCGGTAATTTGATTACCGGATTTTATACCAACTTTTTTATTTTGTTGCCCTTGCTTTTTACCCTCTACGGTAATAATGCTCACCGTGGCCGGTAAAACTTTGTCTACCGTTTCCAAAACGGAAAAATTTTCTTTAACGGTAACTTGCTCTGTTTTGTTGATAATGGTGGTACGTTCATTGGCTTTTTTAATTAAAGCATTATCTCGCAAGGAAGGAAAAGAAGCTAACCAAGGAACAAAAAAACCTTGAGCTAAAATACCAGACAAGCCTCCCACCAATAAAATGAAAATTACCGTTAAAACAATACTTATTATTTTTTTCATTGAAAAATATTTAAATTATTATTCGCTATTATTTTTAAAAATGACTGATCTGACTTAAACCACTAATTTCCAATTAGCTGTTATTAAAATAACTCCCACCGCCACAGTCGCCCAACCAATATTGAACCAGAGTAACTTACTTGTCAAACCATCTTGAATAAAAAATCTGATCGCATCCCAAAAAACATAGTAAACAATCACTAAAATTGATCCGGTTACCAAATAACCAAAAGGCCAAAAAGAAACCGCTAAAACTACTTCTCCCATAATTAAGGTTAATACTAAATTAAGAAAGACTGCTTGTTTATGTTCTTTGAAAATATATTGCCCAAAGGAAATCAATGATTTTTTCTTTTCTCCTTTTTGTCGATAACTAATTTTTTTACAAGCCACCAATCCAATCATAATTGATGGCCAACTAATGGAAAAAGTAGCCGTAACGAAAACCAATACCAATACCCAATTACCAATATCAAAATTAAGATACCAACCATAACTGGAAGTAAACCAAAAGAAAACCGTGGCTAAGGTGGCTAAATTAATCATTCCTTGCGCCGTTTGGTCACAATCATATTTTTTAAGTCGATAAGCTCCCAATAAAGCTAAATAATAGACTAGCGATGATAAACCGATAAAGATATGTTTTTCCGATATTTGGTCAATAAGAATTAACAAATTAAGTGAACCAATACTTAAAAAAAACGGAATAGCCAGGAAACGAATTTTTCTGGCTAAAGGCCAAATTACCAAAATAGAAAAACCAATTAAAAAATAAAGCAAATAAAAATACCTGTTTTCATTAAAGACGGAAAGCTCTAGCACTCCGGCAAAAATCAAGGTGAAAAAAAATGCATTTAACTTAAGTAACATATTTATTATTTTTATCTTTTAATTTATATCAAATTCATTTCAGTTCGCTTCCATCGGCACTCGCTTTGCTCGTTGCCACCCGTTCGAATCCTAAAC
>CAYMNT010000065.1:0-3686 GCA_964391875.1 uncultured Bdellovibrionales bacterium | reverse complement strand
TCCCATAACAGTTTACCTGACTCTCCATAAATTTTTTCTACATTGCCTTTTCGGAGCTCATTCGATATAGTTGCTATATCATAGATGGTCCAAATTAAACCCACGCCACTGACAATTTTTAGAGGGACGGTTAAGGCTTCCAAACCAAGCCTTAGGGCTACTTTTTTTGCTAGTTTTCCTGCTACATTTTTTTCTGCCCTTTTTATCATTTCTTTCTCTAACCATTTTTTCGTTACTGCTCGTCCCACTTTTTTACGCATTCCCTGAAGAGTAAGCTGTCCCGCTCGAAAAGCTTTATAGCCTTTGTAGCCCTTCAAAAAAGCAAATTTAGAACTATGCCAAAACCAGAAAGGCGCTTTTTTGGTTCCCAGCCAAAATCTTGTTGTCGCAGATAAGGCTTTATTGCCACGAAGTACTTCATTAACAGCATAGATGGGAACAAATCTAGGAGTTTGTTTAAATGCCTCTATTGTCATTCCGGATAAGGTCATTATAACTGGATGATTTTCATGAAGATTTTTATGCCTGTCATTATATTTTTCAGTGCCTTCATAAATTTCTTTTAGAGCCATAAGATATTGAAGTTTTATGAAAGCTTGAACATTAAAAATTTTATGCAAAGTGGCGTTGGCAAAATAAGGGGCATTGTTTTTTATAAAAAGTAATGTTCTTGGCAGAATTTCTTCTACTAGATTTAATGTTTCTTCTCCGGTGAGTGTGCCATCAAGTCCCTTTTGAACTATTTCTTGAAATTTTTTCTTATTCTCCTCACTTATTTTGATTTCTCTCGGATCACCTAGGGGCATTTCCTTAAGTATTTCTTTGAAACTCTTTTCTTCCACTTGTTGCATAGTAGTTTCTTCCAATTTTTTCTTTTTGGCTAATATTTCATCCAGTTCTTTTTTGATGGCGGTAATTTCCGATAAATGGTTTTTATATTTTTCAACAAAATCAATACGGGCATAAAGCTTGTCTTCATAAGTGTTGTCGACAGGGGCATTGGGGTCATCTTCAATAGCTTCTAATTGCTCCAATTCTTTTTTATAATCTTTAATTTTTGGAGCATATTTTTTGTATAATCTTTCAAGGTCATTCCATTTAGTTTGATACTTTTCTTTTTGTTTTTGGAAATCAGGATCATCATTATTTATTTCTTTAACAACTTCTTGTTTAATTTTCCATGCTTTTTCTCTTAATTTTTCCACTTCTTTTTCTAAAGATTCAATTTGATTAATATTTTCATCAATTAAATTTCTTTGCTGTTCGGTTTCCCTTGGGGCTTCTTTGCCTGTTTTAGGTTTCTCTTCGGCTTTTGGTTTAGGTTTTTTCTTCTCTGCTTTTTTGCTGTCATTTTTTTGGTCTTTTATCCATTGTTGTAGTGCGGCTTCACCTAGTTCTCTAGCCTTTTGTTTAGTCGACTGATCAGGAACATTATTTTTCCCTTTACCTTTTAATTTTTCTTCTACTTCTCTTAAATTATCTGTCAAAGTTGACTCATACACTTTCTTCTTTAAACGTTGAAGCACTTTATCTGGTCCAAGAAGAGCAATGACTGATTTGGCAAACTCTCCCCCTCCCAATAATTTATCAATCCCTTTGACGGTTTTTTCTTTTAAGGCTTTACCTACCATTTTTAGCGCTCCTTTATTTTCAGCTATTTCGTCAATTTTTTTAGCTAACCAAACTTTTGCCATTTCTGTTTTTCCAAACATAGAAAGTCCCATAAAAGTAGCCATTCCCCCGGCACCCAAACCGACAAATAAATCACCCAGATCATTATCTTCACTGGCTTCAGCTAATTTAAACATGGCAAAAAGTCCCAGAGCAACACAGCCCAGAGCTAAAACCGGATGTTTTTCCACTCGGGCGACAATTTCTCCTCCGCGACCTCTGGGAGGGGTTTCTAAAAGAGTATTCCTTACTCCTGCTCCACTTTGAACCGCATTCTGAATATCTTGGGACATATTTAAAGCTCGAAGGGCCTGTTGTCTTGTTTTTTCATTTAAAACAACGGGTAAATCTTCCGGTTTCAAACCCCAGGTTTTCATTTGTTCTTGAAAAGCCGGTTTTTTTAATTCCGCTTGAAATTGTTCATCAGTTTGTTCTTTTAAATAAGCAAATTGAGGTAATTGCATCATTTCCGCCAAACGAAGAGTGGGAATTGTTTTATCTTGTAACTTTTCTAAATGTTCCGATTCCTTTAGCTCGGGAGTAGTTTCTTGTTGTTTGGCTGATTGCCTAGTATATTTTGTAAGGTCAATTTTGTCTTTTCCCTTCTCTTTAAATTTATCTAACAGTTTTCTTAAATCTTCTTTAATCCTTCTATGTTTTTTATTAGTTTGAGCCATATTTTTTATTTAATAAATTATTTTTAGGCGGTATAATGAACATCATAATACTCTTTAGCTGCTTGCATATAGGCATCAGGATTGTTTAATTTATCTTTTTCCATAAGTTTGGCAATAGCGGGATTATTTTTCTTGTAATTTTCCAAATTTTTACGAGTAACGCCACCTTCTCCCGTGTGATAAAGGACGACAGCTTCTCCCCAGCTTTTGTTACGATTTTTTTTATGTTCGTGCAAATATTTTAAATATTTAGCCATAGCCATAATTTGGTCATGAGGATTGTCGCGTTGAGCGTCTTGATCGGCAAATCTTTTCCAAGTATCATCTATCATTTGTCCGATACCAAAGGCGCTACCATTGGAAGGTCTTGCTTTTGGGCTACCGTGACTACCTTCTTTTACGGCTAAATTAACCATTACTCCAATCGGGACACCATATTTTTTACTAGCCTCTTCAAAATCTTGAGCGTAGCGTTTAAATTCTCGTGCTTTTCCTTCAAAATCTACTTCAGAAAGGTTAAGATGATCTGATTCTTTAGTTGGTTTTCTATAATTGAGCGTTTCTTCTTTTGTTTTGCTTGGCGGTTTGTTTTTATTTTTAATAGTATTGTGAATGCTAGCGAGAGCGGTTTGAGTTATTTTTTTAAACCATTGCCCGACACCGGAAGAATCTTCCATTTCTTCAATTTTGGTTCCCATATCTTCCATAAGTTGAGATTGTTGTTCGGGGGTAAGAATTTCTTCCGGATGAAGACTGATGTTTTTAACTAAATTGAAAATTTCTGACAATTTATCAACAAATTCTTTTAGCACGGGAATTTTTTCCAATTCTGCGTAAATAAATTTTTCCAAAGGGCGATCTCCTTTTTCGGAAGCGGGAAGTTTATTATGTCTAGGCCAAGAACGATCAAGTGTGGACATATTATTTTATTAATGATAATTTACTTCATTTTACATTTTTATCAGCATTAAATCAAACTTAAGGAAAAGAATAAAATTGACAGGCAAAGAGTAACAGATTAAACTTAGATTGACTTTAATCTTTTTTAGCGTTTAATTTAAAAAATTATGAAATTACTCAGTCAAAAAATTGTCATTTTTGCCATGATGGTTTCTTTATTATCTTTAGGCCAAGGATTTTTTTCTACTCCGGTTTTGGCGGGGGAATGTCCTGAAGGAGAAGGTGTGTCGGGAGTGGATTTTTTGGTTTTTCACGGACCAATTGTTCCTTGTGGAAGAAATACAGCCTGTTCTTCCAAAGGGACAGAACCTTGCACTCTTTGTCATTTAATTATTATGTTTAAGAATGTTTTTGACTTGGTTTTTTCATTGGTCATTG
>CAYMNT010000064.1:0-3694 GCA_964391875.1 uncultured Bdellovibrionales bacterium | reverse complement strand
TTTTACGGAATTGCCCACCAAAGGTAAGGTATATAATTTGGTAACTCATCCAAGTAAAGAAGGAATTGTTTTTTTGGTGGATGCCAATGGATTGCAGAAGAGTAAAGACAAGGGCAAAACATTTTTTCCCATAAAAACTCTTGTAAAACCGGAAAATTTAAATTCTTTGGATTTAGCCATTGATCCCAATGATGACAATAAAATGTATTTTGCCTCAGGCAATGCTTTTTATGAAACTTTTAACGGAGGTAAAACTTGGCGTCCGATTGATCTAAAGCTTACTCGTTTAATCAGCGCTATCAGAATAGATCCGCAAAATAGTCAAGTAATTTATTTAGGTATTACCAGGGGAGAAAGCGGTAAAAGCGGTAGCTTATTATTTCCCTTTTAATAAATTAAATAAAAAATCAAAAATTTATAACAAGCAATTAATAAAATCATAAAAAATGGAAAACAAACAAATAAGAAAACTTAAAACGGAATTGGATAAAATAGTGGATTTTCATCAAGAAAATTTAAAAGCTATTCGTGCGGGAAGGGTTAATTCACAATTGATTGAACAAGTTAAAGTGGATTATTATGGAGTGGAAACGCCGTTACAGCAAGTTGCTTCCGTTACCGTGCAAGACGCCAGAACGGTAGTGATTACTCCTTGGGAAAAAGATAATTTAGTTAATGTGGAAAATGCCATTAAAACTTCGGATTTGGGTGTCAATCCGGTAAATGACGGACAAGCCATTCGTTTGGTTTTTCCCGCTCTAACAGAAGAACGAAGGAATGAATTAATTAAATTAGTGGGAAAAAATACGGAAGAGGCGCGTATTAAAGTAAGGCAAAAAAGGGAGGAAACCTGGAGTCAAATACAAGAAGCGGAAAAAAATGGTGAAATATCAGAAGATGATAAATTTCATTTAAAAGATGAATTACAAAAAGTGATAGATGAGGTTAACGACAAAATTAATGAATTGAGTGAAAAAAAAGAAAAAGCCATGGAGCAAATTTAAAAAGCAGGATGTTAAATAAAAAAAAATGATTGGAAAATTAATCGGTAAAGTGGATTTAATCAGGGAAGATTATTTAATTTTGGAAGTATCCGGTGTAGGCTATCAAGTTTTCGCCAATGAAGTGGTATTGGGTCATTTAGCCAAACAACGAGAAGCGGAATTGTTTATTCATACCAATGTAAGAGAGGATAATATCACCCTTTATGGCTTTGAAACGCTGGAAGAATTAGAATTATTTAAATTACTATTAAATGTTAGTGGTGTGGGTCCCAAAGCGGCCTTGGCGATTTTAAATGTTGGTTCCCCTTCAGTTATAAAAAATGCTATTTTAAAAGAGGATATTTCCGTATTAACACAAGTTTCCGGAGTAGGTAAAAAAACGGCGGAAAGAATTATTATAGATTTGCAAAACAAAATAGAAGCCTTGCCTGTACCGGAGCAAGAAGCCGCTCAAAGTGGACAAGAAGTTATGGAGGCTTTAATGTCTATGGGTTATAGTGTAGCCGAAGCACGAGAAGGCTTGAAATCAATACCCAAAGAGGTAAAAGATGAAGCGGAAAAAATAAAATTGGCTCTTAAGGCGATGCAAACCGGCAGAAACTATCAAAAATAAACTTAAAAATCAAAATTGTCGCTGGAATAATTAGGGGCATTTTTGGTGATAGTCACATTATGAGGATGTGATTCTTTTTTTCCCGCCAAAGTTATTTTTATCGGACGAGCTTGTTTTTGAAGTTGTTTAATGGTTTTGGCACCCAAATAGCCCATACCGGATTTAAGTCCACCCAGGAGCTGATAGAGAGTCTTTTCAGCCGGTCCACGATAGATAATGCGCCCCTCAATGCCTTCGGGAACAAATTTACCGCTTTTTTTAACATTACTTTGACCATAACGATCTTTAGATCCTTTTTTCATAGCACCTAAAGAACCCATACCGCGATAAGACTTATACATTTGTCCATTGACTAAAAAAGTTTCTCCGGGAGTTTCTTCCGTGCCGGCTAAAAGGGAACCAATCATTACCGAATCAGCGCCCAAAGCTAAGGCTTTAGTAATGTCTCCTGAATACTTTATTCCTCCGTCAGCAATTAAAGCTATTTTGCTTTTCTTTTTTCCTTTCAAGGCTTCTGAGATAGCGGTTACCTGGGGAACGCCAATACCAGCAACTACTCGAGTGGTACAAATAGACCCGGGACCGATACCTACCTTAATCCCATCGGCTCCGGCCTTAATTAGGTCCTTTACCGCTTGGGCGGTAGCTACATTGCCCACAACTACATCGTATGGTTTGGTAAGGCTGTTTCTTTTGAGTTTTTTTAAAGCTTCTATAATTCCTTTGGAATGTCCATGGGCCGAATCTAAAACAAAAACATCTACGCCACTTTTAACTAATAATTTAGCTCGTTCCATTAAATCATCACTAATACCTAAAGCGGCTCCCACTCTTAATCGTTTATGGGAGTCTTTAGTGGCTAAGGGATAATTTTGATTTTTTTCCAAGTCTTTTCTAGTTACAATGGAAGAAAGTTTTCCTTGTTGATTAACAACACATAAGACATTTAAGCGTTTTTCTTTTATGATTTTGTTAGCTTGGCTTAGGGACGCGGTATGCTTAATTAACTGTAATTTTTTAACCGGAATCATAATATCTTTAATTTTTTTGTGAGCGTCTTCCGGCCAAAAATAATCCAGTTCGGTAACTAAACCCAATAATTTATTTTGTTCATTTACAATAGGTATTTTTTTATAACCTTTCTTTTGATTAATTTGGTGGAGGTCTTCAACCGTATTATCAGGGGAAAGAGTGACAGGTTCTTGAATAAAACCATTTTCAAATCTTTTTACTAAACCAACTTCCAAAGCTTGTTTTTCCGGTGTTAAATTTTTATGAATAATTCCCAAACCACCATGTAAGGCCATGGTGATCGCCATTTGATGTTCGGTAACCGTATCCATGGGTGAACTGATAATGGGCAATTTTAAATTAATTTGGCGAGAAAATTTTCCCTCCGGATTAACTGCGCTGGGTAAAATATTACTGTAGCGAGGAGTGAGAAGAATATCATCGAAAGAGAGTGCTTCTTGCATTTTTTATTTTTTTATTTTTTATAAATAGTAAAACACATCTAAAGGGACTGTTTCCAATCACTAGATTTTCGCCATTTTTTCCAAATTTCGTCTGCGACTTGTTTCGTCAATCACTTAATACGCTGAATCAAAGGGGTTCCCTCAACAGCGTCTCGGCTGAAATTTGAAAAAAATCATCAAAAACTGGAATTGAAAACAGTCCCGTAAAATATTTAATAAGTATTCAACGAAGTGTTTAGTTATTTCAACATTCTACAAAATATTTTAGATTAGGTCAATGTTGAATATTCTAAGTTCAATAATTAATTACAACACTCTGAATAAATATTAAACTAATTAAATAATAATTAGAAAAATATTTATGAGTGTGACAATTAAAAAAGACATTTTTTTAAAAAAAATAATTAAAATAGAACATACGGTATAGACCTGGAACTCATAACTTTCCAGAAGTAAAATTAAAAGAAGACTCAAAAATAAGGGTGGACGATATAGGATTCGAACCTATGGCCTTCTGGGTGTAAACCACCTATGGTCTTCTGGTGGTCTTCTGGAGGTAAACCCAAAAGAAGATTCAGACTCTAACCAATTGACTAGTATAA
>CAYMNT010000063.1:0-3787 GCA_964391875.1 uncultured Bdellovibrionales bacterium | reverse complement strand
ACTCCTATCCGCACAATCATTTCACCCAAAGACAACTTATCATCACCCCAAATCTCTCTACTCTCTTTTAATAAACT
The DNA here is from genome assembly GCA_964391875.1 of uncultured Bdellovibrionales bacterium. GTDB lineage: Bacteria > Patescibacteriota > Minisyncoccia > Moranbacterales > DUUL01 > CAYMNT01. Next base: position 3,710 of record CAYMNT010000063.1, on the reverse strand, counting down.
TTTAATTCTCATAATTTGTAAACTTGTAGTTTATTTGTAGTTTCGTAGGAGTTAATACATTCCCAACCTCCCCAACTGTTCCGCTATTTTATCTTGGTCCTTCTCTGCTTTTTCTTTATATTTATTCCATTGTTTGCTGTCCCAAACTTCCAATCGATTAAAGAGCCCCGCCACAGTTACTTCTTTTTTTAATTTAGCGTATTTTTTTAAATAATCAGGAATTAAAATTCTTCCTTGCGAATCCAGTTTAACATCCACCGCCCCAGCCAACATCAAACGAACAAACCCACGTGTGCCTTTCTCTCCTACCGGCATCATACTTAATTTATCCGCAATTTTTCTCCATTCTTTTTTGGTATAAACAAACAAACATTCATCCAATCCTCGCGTAACCACTGCTCCTTCTTTTTTAAATTTACTCCTAAACTTTGATGGCAAAGCCATTCTTTTTTTAAAATCCAAACTATGTCGGTATTCTCCAATAAACATCTTAAAATTAAAAACTTATGTCATTTAAACTTATTAAATGATATTCCCCACTCTTTACCACTTTACATTAAGTTTACACCACTTTAATCAACCAGTCAACCATTTTAATTACTTTTCTTTATAAACAAAAACCGCTTAAATAAGCGGTTTCTGTTGATTATATTTAAAGTTTTCCACAAGTTATCAAGTTATGGCATAATTTATCTAAAAAATTATTTTATTCCGGTGAATTATTTTTATTTTTACCCACACCTTCAAAGGCTCTTAAAATTTCCAAGGGAATAGCAAAAATAACCGTATTGGATTGATCAGAACTTAAATCATTTAATGTGTTTAAACTTCTTAAATGCAACGCCCCTCTGGTGGCTGATAAAGTTTTCGCCGCCTTAGCTAAATTTTTTGAAGCAATCACCTCACCTTCAGCTTTTATTATTACCGCTCGCTTTTCTCTTTCAGCTTCAGCTTGTTTACCAATTACTCGTTTCATTTCCTTTGGAAGATTAACATCTTTTAATTCCACTGCTTGAACATCAATCCCCCAAACATCAGTCGCTTTATCTACGATATTTTTTATTTTAGTGGCGATGGCATCTCGTTTTGAAAGCAATTCATCTAAGGTCACTTCTCCTACCACATTTCTCATGGTAGTTTGTGCCAATTGAGAAACTGCAAAGAAAAAATCTTCCACTTCAATAATGGCACTTTGAGCATTTTTAACTCGATAATATATCACCGCATTAACCCTTACAGAAATATTATCCTTAGTAATTGCCTCTTGATCGGGAACATCTACCGCTTTAACTCTCATATCCACTCGTTTAAAACTTTGAAAAACCGGTAACACTATTCGCCAACCCGGTTTCATTATTCCACTGAATTTACCCAACGTAAATTTAACGCCCTCCTGATATTGATTGATTTGTTTAATGGAAGCTCCCAAAACAACTAATATCGGTAGAATTAATATGCTCATTGTTTTTAAATTAAAAAATAATTATTATTAATAGGTTGTTTTGTTAATTAAGGCGGGGACGACCGGACTCGAACCGGCGACCTTCTGCGTGACAGGCAGACGCTCTAACCAAGCTGAGCTACGCCCCCATAAAATTTACTCGACTTAAAATATAAAGTACCAAACACTTATAAACTACTCGCCTCTTATAATTAAATTAGGTTATTTAGTATTACTTCAATTTAATTCAAAAAGTATACACTATTCTATTAAAAAATCAACTTTAACTAAAAAATTATTTACTATTATAACTCATCTTCTTTTGAATTATTTTCTTAATCATTCTGGAAAAATGACTGGCCTCTTCAACTTTCATTAATTTCATTAAAAATAAATAAACGCCCCCGCCTATTAATGAAGCCACTGTTAATTGAGTTAATACTCCTAAAAAAGTTACTTCCTCACCAAAAGGCTCTGCTCCGATAAATTGCTTCACCGCTTGAGTGATAATAATCATTACTGTTGTGGCCACAATAATTTTAATTGATAAATTTAATAATCTCCTTCCATTTATCTTTCCCATTTTTATTTTTAAAACTAAAAAGAGTAATCCGGCATTAACAATAGATGAAATACTAAAAGCCAAAACTAATCCCAATATTCTAAAATCTCCCAATTCAATTTGTTGTCGGTTTAACCCTTTCAACCAAATTAACATATAATTGTCTTTAATTAATAGCAAGGCTAAAAAAACATTAACCCCGGCAGAAAATAATCCTACTAAAAAAGGCGTCAGGGTATCTTCAATGGCATAAAAAGTTCGTGCTAAAAGCGGAATAATACTTTGCGCCCAAAGAGAAAAAGCAAAAATTCCCAAAGCTTCTAAAGTTAATAGGGTATCTTCCCAATCGAACCTACCAGTCCCTAGAGTTACTCTCACTAATTGAGCACGTAAAACAAAAACCAAAGCGGAAATTGGCACAATGAAAAAAATAATCTTGCGTAACGTTCCGTTAAAACGGTAAATAAATTCTTTTTTATTTCCTTGAGACCAAAGAGCGGAAAGTGTAGGAAAAGCTGCCACAGCAAAGGAAATACCAAACAAACCCAGGGAAACACTTTGCAAATTATTAGCTAATGTAAACACGGCCAATGAACCGGCGCTTAAAGTCGAAGCCAATACCGTTATTACTATTAGATTAATTTGTCCCACTAGACCCCCCAACATTCTGGGAATCATCAGCCAAAATACTTTTTTAAGGTAAGGATTATTAAAGTCAAAATTTAAGGAAAATTTAAACCCACTGCGCAATACTTCAGGTAATTGTATTAAAAAATGAAAACTGGCTCCCAAAATAACTCCCTCCGCTAAACCTATTGTTCCAAAAAATTCCGTCAACCAAACAACTCCAATAATAATTCCTAAATTATAGAAAATCGGCGCCAAAGAGAAAAAGAAAAATTTACGAAAAGAATTAAGTACACCACCCATTATTGCCGATATTCCTAAAATAACCGGGGAGAGCAACATCACCCTGGTTAATTCAATAACTAAATCTCTTTTTTCTTGACTGAATCCAATGGTAAGTCCTTTTACTAAATAAGGAGTTAATAAAAATAAAATTAATGAAAGAAAAGATAGCCCTATTAAAATTACCGTAATTAATTGACTGACTAATTTCCAGCTCTCTTCTGTTTTTTTTTGAGAAATCAGTTTAGTAAAAACCGGAACAAAAGCAGCACTAACAGCCCCCAATATTAATAATCCGTAAATAAAATCCGGAATTTTAAAAGCGGCATAATAAATATCCAACGTATCTCCTGCACCAAACTTAGCTGCTAGAATTCTATCCCTAATTAAACCTAAAAATCTACTGACGATTCCCAAGCTGGCAATTAAAATAGCCGATTGAGTAATCGACTCAGAAACACTCTCCTCGGCAAAAAAAATTGAAGTCAATCGTTTAATCATAGTTTAAAACAAATTTTTATTTTTTTTGAGAAACTTTATTGAGTTCTTTTAACAACTTCTTTTCATCCAGTCCAAACTCAGCAGTTATATCGCCAATACTTTCAAAATGCGCCATGGCACAACCGACACAAGGTAGACCATATTTTGCAAATATTTCCACCGTTTTGGGATTATCTTCTAAAACTTTTATAATATTACTTTTAGCGGTAATTTTTTTTATCATAATGAATTCTTATTAATAAATTATTTTTCACCACACAAAACAAAAATATCCCTGCTTTCATTAAAAAACCAATA
>CAYMNT010000062.1:0-3802 GCA_964391875.1 uncultured Bdellovibrionales bacterium | reverse complement strand
AAAACAAACTGAACTTAAAGAAGTTATGGATTTAATCATTCCTTGGGAAAAAACCATTAAAGAGATGAAAGAAAATGCTGAAATTATAAATTCCGGTGAAGATGAAGACATATTGAATATGGCCACAGAAGAAAATGCTAAGCTATCCAAAGAAAAAGAAAGACTGGAAAAAGCGTTGGAGCTGGCTTTAATTCCCAAAGATCCCAACGATAAAAAAAATGTTATCGTGGAAATCCGAGCCGGTGCCGGTGGTGACGAAGCCGGACTTTTTGCCACCAATTTATATCGAATGTACTCTCGCTTGGCAGAAAAAAATAATTGGAAAATAAATTTACTCAATACCAGCACCAGTGAAATTGGCGGTTACAAAGAAGTCATCTTTGGCATCTCCGGTAATGAAGTTTTTGGTCAAATGAAATATGAATCCGGTGTCCATCGAGTACAACGCGTACCGGAAACGGAAAAAATGGGTCGAGTCCATACCTCCACTGTTACCGTGGCGGTCTTACCGGAAGCGGAAGAAGTGGATATTGAAATTAAACCGGAAGATTTACGTATTGATACTTTTGCCTCTTCCGGACCCGGCGGTCAAAGCGTCAACACCACCAACTCCGCCGTACGAATTACTCATTTACCCAGCAATACCATAGTTTCCTGCCAAGACCAAAAATCTCAACTGCAAAACCGGGAACAAGCAATGAAAGTTCTCCGCTCCAGACTTTTAGCTATTCGTGAAGAAGAAGAAAGAAAAAAACAATCCGATGCTCGTTCTTCTCAAATTGGCACCGGTGACCGTTCAGAAAAAATCCGTACTTATAATTTTCCTCAAGACCGAGTAACCGACCATCGTATTAAAAAAAGTTGGAGCAACTTAGAAGGAATTTTAAATGGTGATGTTGATAAGATAATTAATTCCCTCAAAGAATACCAAATAAAAAATGCTACTGAATAATTTTAATGTTTTCCGTCAAATTATTCTCAATATAAATCTGGTTAACTGTCTTTTTTTATAATTTTCTAAAATGAAATTAGAATTGATGTTGGAACAAGCGGTAAAAAAACTGGGAAGAAACTCCCCCACTCCTCAACTGGATGCGGAGATTTTATTGGTTGATATTTTAAAAAAACCACGCGCATGGATTTTAGCTCACCCGGAATATGAATTGACAAAACCACAAATCATCAATTATCAATTAAAAATTGCTCGACGTAGCCACAGTGAACCGATTGCCTATATTGTAAATTATAAAGATTTTTATAATTTATCTTTTTATGTTAACCGCAATGTTTTAATCCCTCGTCCAGAAACTGAATTGATAGTAGAAAAAAGTCTAACTTACATAAGACAACATTTAAAACAAGCAACCATTATTGAGCTTGGCACCGGAAGTGGATGTGTAACTATTTCCTTAATGAAAAATCTCCGATTTTTATCTAAAAATTATCATTTTTATGCCACTGATATTTCCAAAAAAGCATTAAACATTGCTAAAAAAAACGCCCAAAAATATCAGTTAACTGACAAGCTTGAGTTTGTTCAATCAAATTTACTGCAAAATAATAAAATTCAAACTGTTTTTAAAAAACAATTATCCATAGTTATTCTTGCTAATCTCCCCTATCTTTCCAAGAAACTTTATGCAACCACTAAAAAAAATGTTAAAAAATTTGAACCAAAAGTAGCTCTTCTTTCCGGACAAGATGGCTTAGCTCATTATCGAAAATTATTTCGTCAACTTAAACTATTAATTACTAAATATTCAGCAGCTATTACTATTTTCTGTGAAATTAGTCCGGAACAAAAATCTAAAATGACCAAAGAAATTTTAGTAAATTTTCCCCAAGCTAAAATAAAATTTTTTAAAGATTTATCAAATAAATGGCGTTTAGTAAAAATTATGGTCTAGTAAAAATATTTATGCTATAATAGAGTGCGTATTAAATAAGCTATGGCAAAATCTCATCTCAAAAAAACGGAAACACTTATTATTTCCGATATTCACCTCGGAACAGAAGTAAGTCGCGCCAAAAAAGTCGGGGAACTTTTAAAGAGCTATTCTTTTAAAAAATTAATTCTTTTAGGGGATATTTTCGAAAATCTTGATTTTGAAGATTTAACTACCGAACATTGGAATTTAATCTCTCAATTAAGAAAAATCTCTCAAAGATCAGAGGTGATTTGGATTGAGGGTAATCATGACAAAGGTTTATCTAAGATTTTTTCCAATCTCTTGGGTACTCCGGTTTTTAAAACTTACAGCTGGAAACATCATGGAAAGAAATGTCTAGCTATTCATGGTCATCAATTTGATCGTTTTTTAATTAATAATATTGTTTTAAGTTATTTAGCTTCTTGGACATATCTTTTTATTCAAAAAATAGAATTTTCCGATCGTCGCATTAGCCGTTACATTAAGAAAAAAAGCAAGGGTTGGCTAAGACTTTCAAAAAAAGTAGCTGATTCTGCAATTTGGTATGGTCGTCTAAGAGGAGCCGATTATGTTTTTTGTGGCCATACCCATCGAGCAATAAAAAAATCAAAAAAAGGTGTCCGATATTTTAATAGTGGCTGCTGGACGGATATTCCTTCCACTTTTATTACTTTAGATAAAGGGTTAATTAAAATACATAAAAAATATTAGTTAACTTAAACATTAAAAATAAAAAATGAAAAACACTCAATCGGGAGAAAATTCTCCTCCTGAAGAAATTTCTGACAAAAACTCAACCATTTCTTCTCCCCCTTCAAAAAGTAATCGTCCATTACTCTGGGCGATTTTTGTTCTTTTAACGATTGTGGTAATTTTACTGGCGCTTTTATTTGTCTTTAGCCAAAGAAAAAAAGTAGTGGCTCCCTTAGATGAAAAATCAATGAATGAAAAAAATATTGAAAAGGAACTTCCTCCTTTAAATGCATCCAACCCGACCACAGAAAATAAAGTCACCTCTCCCACTGCTCCGGTAAACACCTCCCAGCAAAACAATAATCAATTAACAAAGCCAGCCACTAACCCTGAACCAAAAAACTGTAAGGCTAAAAAATTTGATGGAAAAAAATATGATGACGGAGAATCTTATACGACTAAGGACGGTTGTGAAACCTGCACTTGTGATGATGGAAACTGGGATTGTAAAATAAAAGATAGTTGCATTATTTTACCCAGTGATTGCACTCACAATAATCGTGTTTACCATGATGGGGAAGCTCGTTCCGCCGAGTGTGACCAAACTTGCACTTGTGATAAAGGAAATTGGAAATGTGTTATGGCTCCCGGTTCTTCTTGTTGCAAAGAAGGAGATAAACTATATCACAATGGAGAAAGTTATCCGGCCAGTGATGGATGTAATACTTGCACCTGCAACAATGGTCACGCTAATTGCACCATGATGCTCTGTCTACCGCTTCCCTAAAGAAATAATTGTATTAAAGTAACTTACCTAAATACTTTCTTAGTATCCATAAAATTTTTTGCTACCTCTTCAATCTTTTTGTTCTTAACCCTATCGGCAAGATATTTTTCCATTTTACCACGCATTAACTGATACCTAAATCGTGTCAACTACCCGTAGAGACGCATTGCAATACGTCTCTATTTTTAATGCTTGTGTATCTTTTAAGATATCTTTAAAGATACACAAACTTCAATCTCTAATAACCACAATATTATCACAAGAAAAATTATTTAAATCTACTTGTATAATCTCCATACATTATTAAAAATCCAACCTTCGGATATCCGAAGGTTCGACCTTATTTTATTATGATTTATTTAATATTTTTTTACTTCTGATTTTCCCGAAT
>CAYMNT010000061.1:0-3831 GCA_964391875.1 uncultured Bdellovibrionales bacterium | reverse complement strand
CATATCTACTCTGATTAAAGCCTCTTCACTATCAAATAAAAATTCCGCCAAACTTTTAGCCAATTCGGTTTTACCCACTCCGGTGGGTCCCAAAAACATAAAAGAGCCAATGGGCCGATTTTCCTCAGTTAACCCTGCTCGATTTCTCCTTAAGGCATTGGCCACTGCTTTAATTGCTTCTTCTTGCCCAACAATTCTTTTTGCCAATCCTTCCTCCGCTTTTGCTAATTTTTGACTTTCAGTTTTAAGCATTTTATCCACCGGTATCCCCGTCCAACGAGAAACCACTTGGGCAATATCCTTTTCCGTCACCTCTTCTTTTAAAATACCTCCGGTTTTTTGAAGGTTGGCTAATTCTTTTTCGGTTTGTTTAATTTCGGTTTCTAGTTTAGGAATAACTCCATAACGAATTTCTGCCACTTTATCTAAATGTCCTTCTCTTTCTTTTTGTTCCGCTTCATTTTTTAATTTATCAATTTCTTTTTTATCTTTTTTAATTTTATCAATTAATGATTTTTCACTCTGCCATTTAAGTTTTATTACTTTCAATTTATCGTTAAGTTGAGCTTTTTCTTTCTTAATCTCTTGAATTCTTTTCTTTGCTTCCTTTGTTTTTTCCCTCACTAAGGCTTTCTCTTCAATTTCCAGTCTGGTAAGTTCTCTTTCCATTTGATCAATTTCCGTTGGACGAGATTCAATTTCCATACGTAAGGCGGAAGTAGCTTCATCCAATAAATCAATAGCCTTATCCGGTAAAAATCTCTCGGGAATATAACGCACCGAAAGTTTCACCGCTGCTTTTACCGCCTCATCAGTGATTCGCACTCCGTGATGCAATTCATATTTTTCTTTAATCCCTCGTAAAATGGCAATAGCATCTTCTTCGGTGGGCTCATCTATATAAACCGGTTGAAAACGTCTTTCCAGTGCCGCATCTTTTTCAATATATTTTTGATATTCTTTTAAAGTGGTGGCTCCAATCATTTTCAGTTTTCCTCTAGCTAAAGCCGGTTTGAGCATATTGGAAGCATCCGCTGAACCCTCTTGCGCCCCGGCTCCTACCAATGTATGTAATTCATCAATAAAAGGAATATACTTTCCTTCAGCTTTTTCAATTTCATTTATTAAAGCTTTTAAACGGTCCTCAAATTCTCCTCTGTATTTAGCTCCGGCCAATAATGACCCCATATCAATAACTATGATTTCCTTATCTCGTAAATTGTCCGGAATATCTTTATTGATAATCCGTTGAGCTAAACCTTCAACGATGGCGGTTTTTCCCGTTCCCGGTTCACCCAGAAGAACTGGATTATTTTTTGTGCGTCTGGTAAGTATTTGAACAATTCTTCTAATCTCTCCATCTCGTCCAATGATTGGATCCATTTTTCCTTCTTTTGCTTCTTTGGTTAAATTGATAGTATACTTTTCAATTACTTGATATTTATCTTCCGGATTGGGAGAATCAGCTTTTTGTCCCCCACGAATCTTTTCTAATATTTCTTGAACATTTTTTACATCCACCCCGTAACTATCCAATAAATGTTTAACTTCTGTATTATTTTTAAGTAAACTTATTAACAAATGTTCAGTGGAAACATAATCATCTCTCATTTTCTTAGCTTCACTGAAAGCCTCTTCCAAAATTTTAGCGGTTTCTTGTCCAATATAAATTTTATCTTCGTCAAAACTCCCGGTAACAATTGGCTCTTTCTTTATCTCTTCTTTTATCTTATCCACTAACTCATTTATCTTTACTTGTAATTTATCTAAAATAGTTGGCACCACTGAACCATCTTGAGTAACTAAAGATAGTAAAAGATGCCAAATATTAACTTGCTGATGTTTATTTTGTCGAGCAATATCTTGCGCCTCTTGAATAACTTTTTGTGATTTTAGAGTAAATTTATCAATATCCATAATATTTGTTTTAAATAGTTATATTTTATAATATTTTAGCAGTTCATCCTTCTATCTGCTAATAAATTTATACCTTAAAAATAATTTTTAGTCAAATTAAATTATTTTTTGTTTTTTTAATAATGTGTCCCGAGCAGGACTCGAACCTGCGACCTAGAGCTTAGAAGGCTCTCGCTCTATCCAGCTGAGCTATCGGGACAAAAAACCATTCAGCAAATCATTCTATGCTTATCCTTATTTGCTGTCAACTGTTTATGCTAAATTATATTTTTTAATTAAATTAATTCTAAAATATTTTTTTAAACCAACCAAATAATCCGTATTTTTTTTGCATATCTCTTATTTGCATCTTTCTTGAATTGTTAATTCGCTCTTCTTTTTTAATTCTCTCCAACATTTTTTCTTTAACTTTTTCCATCAATAAATTTTCTTCCAGTAGTTTATTAATCTTTTTAATTTCATTATCTACTTCTTCACTTTTTATCAATAATTGTTTTATCACATCTTGATCATAACCGAAAAAAAATATTCTTATTTTACTGTTGTTCTCTTGTTCTTTAATTTTTTCTTCAAGTTTATGACTATCTTCATCTTCTGTTAAAAACCATTCGGTTATATTTTTTATATGTTCTTGTCTTTTCTTTTCGGCTTCCTTTATTCTCTTTATTTCTTCTTTATTTTCTTCTTTATTTTTTTCTTCTTTCATTTCAGTTTTCTCTTCAATCTTATTTTTTTCGTTATGCTCTAGTTTATTTTCCTCCGCTTTTTTATTTTTACTATTGTTTTCTTTTAAGTCACACCGAAAACTAATATCCCCTTTTTTATTTAGATGAAAAACATTATTTGATCTTGTTATCGATTTCTTCCAATAATCTTTTCCGGATCTTCCTCCTTGCGGAGAACGACAATCTAATCCAAAATTACTATTGTCATAAAACTGATTATTATTTATTTTAATATTCCCGGTCTCTTTATGATCTTTGTAAAATTGAACCGCTAAACCACTGGAACCGTTGTTTTTAAGTTTATTATTGCTAATGTTAACCTTTGCTTGACTAACTAATATCTCTATGCCACTTTCCCCATTATTATAGATTTTATTGTTCACTATTTCTCCCGTCACTTTGTCTCGAATATCAACCCCTTCTTCCTTGTTGTCAAAAATTTGATTATCTTTTAGCTTAAGCCTTCTTCCTCTTTCTATATAAAGTCCTTTGCCTTTCCCCCGATATATTTTACTCTTAGTAATTTCCACCTTTCCCGACCCTTCTGTCGCTTTAATCCCCACCATACCAAAATCTCTTAAAATACATTCTTCCACTTTTATGTTGGCTCCTTTATCTACGATAATGGCATTTCCCCCGTCTACGATAGTCATTTGTTTCAACGAACTTCCATCTTCCATAACCACCGTTCCATAAATAATTGATTTATTATTAGCTTCACCGTAAAGATGAGTATTTCTACCTAAAGTGATATTGTCTTTATAAATTCCTTCTCTAATAAAAATATCTCCTCCTTTATTTCCCACTTTCTTTAATGCATCTTTAATATTATTAAAAGGACTATCTTTTTCTCCTTTTCCGTTATAATCAGCGGAAACATCTACGTAAAAATCATAATCTTTAGCTAAAGATGTTTGCACCATAAAAAAAGATATCATTACAACCATTAAACCTACCTTAAGTTTCATTTCTGAATTTACTATTTAATAATTAGATTGGTGGTAATTCCCGCCCTCCTCTTGCATAGGATTTCTTTGGTTAATGTAATGGGTGGGGTATCATTGGTAGTGATTTTTAACTGATATTTTCCGGGATTGGCAATTAAATAATATCGCCCGTGAATATCAGTTATTGTTCTAGCTACCAATTGGTTTGTTTTTTATCTATCAATTGAACAATGGTAAAAGCT
>CAYMNT010000060.1:0-3907 GCA_964391875.1 uncultured Bdellovibrionales bacterium | reverse complement strand
CAAGTCAGAAAAGATGACGTTTTAAGACCGGACGGAAAGAAGGGAAAGTATTTTGTGATTGATACCAGTCATAGTGCTTACGTAATTGCGGAAGACCAAGCAGGAAAACTTTATATGGTTGGTCAAAGTAGATATGCAGTTGATGACTATGTTTTAGAATTTGTTAGCGGTGGATTAAATGGAGTAAAGCCAATTGAGGCGGCGAAAAAAGAATTACTTGAAGAAACGGGAATAGTGGCTAAAGAGTGGGTGTCCTTGGGGTTTGTTTATCCATTGACGGGGATTTTATCGGAAAAGATGTATATCTTTCTAGCCAGAAATTTAAAACATTTTAAATCAGCCCTTGAAGCCACAGAAGACATTACGGTAAAAAAGTTAACTGTTCAAGAAATTAAAAGTATGATTGAAAAGGGAGATATGGTTGATGGTCAAACCATTTCTGCTTTTTATAAATATCTTTTATTTAAAAATAAAGAAAAAAAACTATGAAAATTTTAGTTACCGGGGGAGCCGGCTTTATCGGTTCAAATTTTATTCGCTATTGGTTAAAAAATAATTCGGCGGATGAAATTATCAACTTAGACAGCTTAACCTATGCGGGGAATTTAGCTAACTTAAAGGAGGTGGAAAAAAATAATCATTATTCTTTTGTTAAAGGGGATATTACCGAACGAAAATTTTTAGAAAATTTTTTTGCCAAAGAAAAGGTTGATTTAATTGTGCATTTTGCAGCGGAAAGTCATGTTGATCGTTCGGTGCTTTCCAGTGAAGATTTTATTAAAACCAACATAGAAGGCACGATGAATTTGTTAGATATGGCCAAAGATAATGGAGGCGTTAGGTTTCATCATATTTCCACCGATGAAGTTTTTGGGCATTTGGCAATTAATGAACCGGCTTTTAATGAACAAACCCCCTATGCTCCGCGCAGTCCTTACAGCGCTTCCAAAGCGGGTGCAGATCATTTAGTAAGGGCTTATTTTTATACGCATAAATTACCTATTACAATTTCCAATTGTTCCAACAATTACGGGCCTTTCCAATTTCCGGAAAAGTTAATTCCACTTTTTATTACTAATTTAATGGAAGGGAAAAAAGTTCCGATTTATGGCAAAGGAGAAAATATTCGTGATTGGATTCATGTAGATGATCACAATCGAGGAGTGGAAATGATAATCAAAAAAGGTAAAATTGGTGAAACATATTGTCTGGGAGGCAATCAAGAATTGACTAATATGCAGATTACCAAAATGATTTTAGCTTTAATGGACAAAGATGAAACAATGATTGAATATGTAGAGGATCGCTTGGGGCATGATAAGCGTTATGCCATTGATTTTACTAAAATAAAAGAAGCATTGGGTTGGGAGCCGCAAATTGACTTTAAAAAGGGATTGAAGGAAACAATAAAATGGTATCAACAAAATGAAGATTGGTGGCGGAAAATTAAATCCGGTGAGTACCAACAATATTATAAAGAACAGTACGGAAGCAACGAAAGTAAACTTTCCAGTTAAAAATATTAAAGTTGGCAGTTAGACGGATTTTTATAAGTATTTATACTAATTAAGTCAATAAATTATGCGTAAAATTATTATTATAGGAGCCAAGGGGATGCTGGGACAAGCTCTCCAAAAAGAATTTTCTCAAAATAAAAATTACCAAGTTTTAGCTTGGGATATGGAAGACTTAGATATCACCAACAAAACACAGGTGAAAACCAAGTTAGTCAAAGAAAATCCTGATATTATTATTAACGCCGCCGCTTATAATGCCGTTGATCAAGCAGAAGAAAATGAAGAAAGTTTTGAGTTGGCAAAAAAGATCAATGCACTGGGACCGAAATATTTGGCAGAGACAGCTAAAACAATAAAGGCGATTTTCGTTCAATATGTAACCGACTATGTTTTTGATGGGGAAAAAGGAGAGTATAACGAAGAAGACAAAACTCATCCCATTTCTAATTATGGAAAATCCAAAGAATTGGGAGAGAAAAATGTTTTAGCCATAAAAGGTAAAAATTATTTAATAAGGACTTCCAAGCTTTTTGGTCAACCGGGAAAAGGAGAACAAGCAAAAAAAAGTTTTTTTGCAATAATGATTGAGTTATCCAAAGAAAGGGAGATGTTAAAAGTAATTGATGAAGAAAAATCGTGCTTTACCTATGTGCCTGATTTAGCTAAAGCCACAGGGGAATTAATTGAAAAAAAATATCCCTGGGGAATATATCATTTAATCAACGAAGGAGCAGTGACTTGGTATCAGGGCGTAAAAACATTGTTTAAAATTATGGGAATAAAAGGGGTAAAAGTAATACCGGTAAAAGCGGAAATATTCCAACGTTCCGCTCAAAGACCGCGGGCTTCAGTCTTGCTTAACACTAAATTTAAAAAATTAAGAAATTATCAAGAGGCCATAAAAGATTGGCTAGGAAAAGGAGAAAAGAAACAGCGTGGACAATATTGAAAAATTGCCTAACTGGATTATTTTCGCTATAATGATAATCAAATACAGATATATAAAGCTAAAATATGGGGAAAATAATTTCATTAGTTAATCAAAAAGGAGGAGTGGGTAAGACTACTACGGCCATTAATTTGGCCACTTATTTGGTGTCTTTAGGTCAGGCGGTTTTGCTAGTGGATTTAGATCCTCAAGCTAACGCTACTTCCGGGTTAGGCATTGATTCACGTTCTTTAAATGTTCATCTTTATCATAATTTGGTAATGGGTTATCATCCGGAAAAAACCATTATCCAAAATAATTCCCTGGAACTGGATATTATTCCGGCCCATACTGATTTAGCCGGTGCCGCCATTGAATTGGCCGGAGTAAAAAATAGAGAATATCAGTTATATAACGTTCTTCGGTTAATTAAAAATAACTATGATTTTATTGTTATAGACTCTCCTCCCAGTTTGGGATTGTTAACTATCAATGGATTGGTGGCCGCCGATGAAGTATTTATTCCGGTGCAAACTGAATATTTTGCCTTGGAAGGGTTGGGCCAATTATTAAATACCATTGATTTAGTGCAAGAAAATTTACAACCGAAACTTCAACTAGGGGGGATTGTTTTGACCATGTTTGATCGACGTAATCGTTTAGCTCATCAAGTAACCAAAGAAGTAAGAAGACATTTTCCCGGGAAAGTTTTTGATGCGGTTATTCCTCGAACGGTGCGTTTAGCGGAAGCTCCCAGTTTTGGCCAATCAATTTTAAAATTTGATAGATTTTCTAAAGGGGCTCGAGCTTATCGACAGTTAGCGGAAGAGGTGATTAATAAAAATATTAAATAATTCAGCAATAAAATAATTTATTAAAAATTCAAAAATTTTGTCTATCAATAGGCAAAAAAAATGAAAAAGATAATTATATGGTGCAAAAAGGTGGGTTGGGAAGAGGACTTGCTTCATTAATTCCCAAAAAAAATCATTCTTCAAATAAACAAACGGCTTACACCGAAGAAGATGATGATAATAAAAAGCAAACAATTAAATCAATCGGATCCACTAATTATTTTGGCAGTGGTGATGATTTTTGGTCCAATAAAAAATTGACAAAGAAGAAAAAATCTTCCGGTAAATTGGGAGATTTAGCTTTGCGAAGTATTATGGAAATAAGTGTGGAAGAAATTGCGCCCAATCCACATCAACCACGACATTATTTTGACCAAAAAAAATTAAAGGAATTGAGTTGGTCAATTAAACGTCATGGCATATTGCAACCGTTGGTAGTAACTCTGAAAAAAGATGGCACTTACGAATTAGTGGCGGGAGAAAGACGTTTAGAAGCTTCCAAATTGGCCGGCTTAACCAAGGTGCCGGTGATTTTAAAGAAAATGAACGAAGCAACAAAATTGGAAGTGGCTTTGGTGGAAAATATTCAGCGACACAATCTTAGTCCG
>CAYMNT010000059.1:0-4237 GCA_964391875.1 uncultured Bdellovibrionales bacterium | reverse complement strand
ACGACGACTCTAGCACCGACAACCCTTGGGCCGGTTATGCCCATGATGTGGGGTTGAAGTATGTCAAAATCGGAAAGAAGTCCTCAGGTCATTGGCACGGGTCAGAAACCTGGACTTTAGGGGAAATCCCTGAAAAAAGGGATTTTAGAATTAAAGTCAAAAGGAAAGGAGGGCAATGGAAAGACACCTGCGCGGAATTGTGGTTTTCTCATAATAAGCATTTTACAGATGACGATCTTTATCTGGGAACAGAATGTAAAGATTTGTCAGATAGTAAGTATGACAATAAAGATGAGAAATCCATTTACATCAAAAATATCCACTTGCCGACCATGGAGGTTGGTAAAAACTACTACTTCTTCACGGTCTTGAAATACAACGGAGGACAAAACCCCTCCACTGAATCAGACCATGATGAGTGTGTAAAGGTGGAAGTTGTTGAGGATGTGGAAGAAGAAATCTCACCGTCATCATCCGGTAAGACCTGGAATGAATTAACTGCAGAGGAACAAGCTGCAGTTTTAAACATAATCCTAAACTAAAAAAGGAGACAAAGAAAAATGAAAAGAACAAAAAAAATTGTAGCCATTTGTTTAGTTGTGTTATTTTGTGTTGCACCAACCGTTCAGGCTGGCAGTGTATGGTGTACTGGCAAAGTAACCGGTATGATTGTAGACAAAAATGGAGATGTAACTATCAATGGAACATACCGAAATAATTGGACAAAAATATGTAATTTAAACGGTACTTGGGGTGGCATTGGTACGGTAACATGCACAATGTGGGTAAAGTTACTCGATGATGCCTATAAATATGACACAAGTATTACCATTAAGTATATTAGTGGTTCATGTGCCAATCTACCCACCTGGGGTGGATCACTGGCTCCAATTTATGTGAGACCATATAATCAATAAGTTTCACGAAAAATCTGATATATATATATATATATATATATATCTTAAAAGTAAAAACTTTTAAGACCTATATATGTTTATCAGACGATATAAACGGCCTGTTTTCTATTTAATCGGAAAACAGGCCTTTTTCATAAAAGAGGAAAATAGGGAAGATTGACAACAATAATTTAGATGTTATAATATCACCAATAGTGATATTTTTTTATTATAATCGGTTGGCGAATAAAATGAAGTTTGATTATTCAAAATTAAACCATTTAACAATCAACTTAAACATTATTAAATCGTTACCAGTTATATTTATAAATATGAAATAAAAATTAAAAAAAATAAAATGAAAGCAGTTAAACAATTGACACGTAAACAAAAGTTAACCCTGGAGACTATCAGGGAGTTAATTGAGCGGGAAAATGATAATCCAACCAGTTATAAAGTTCATAAAAGATTACAAATTGAAGGTTATCAAGTGGGTTCTTTAAAGGGAACGGTTCAGGTGGTTGAGTCATTGGAGAAAAAAAATTTGATCAAACGAGGAAAGAGGCGAGAAATTTATTTGGTAAAAAATAAAGCTTTTCCTAATTTAAATAATATTTTTTCTCTTCCAATCTTCGGCTTGGCTTCTTGCGGGGAAGCGGTGGCTTTTGCTGACGACAACATTGAGGGATATATTCAAGTATCAAAAAGTTTATTTCGCAGTCAACGGCCAGCACAATTGTTTGTTGTAAAAGCTTTAGGGGATTCTATGAATGAAAGTGAAATAAATGACGGAGATTATGTAGTTTTTGAGAAATATGAAAATAATGAAGACCTAAATAATCAGGTAGTGGTGGCGGTAATTAATGGTATGGCTACCATTAAAAAATATCGCAAATTGAAAAAAGGAATGATTGGTCTTTTTCCTCATTCTTCCAATAAAGTTCATCAACCTATCTATTTAGACCAATCGGATCAAATTTTAATCGTGGGTATTTTTCGTAAAGTTCTTCCGGGAGTAAAAAATAGATAATTTATGGGAATAAATTAATCGTCGACAAGAGGAGTGTTTTTTGGTATTCTGAAAAAGTGCCAAAGGGAAGAAAACGATTAAAATTAGATAAGTAAAAAATTATAAACGACGGTAAATAATTGAACTAAATGAAGCCGGCTTTTAAAAAGGTGATTGTTACAAGAAGCAGGCATTAAGTGATAGAATTAAGTCCACATTTCTTAATAAAAAATGATGAAGATTCCATTAGCCATTAAATTAAAAGCCAAAAAACTAAGACAAGTTATCGATGATTATCGTTATCGCTATCATGTTTTAGATGATCCGGAAATAACTGATGAAATGTATGATGGTTTAATGAAGGAGCTAGTTATGCTGGAAAAACAATATCCGGCATTGAAAACTGTTAATTCTCCAACTCAAAGAATAGGGGGAAAAGCTTTGGATAAATTTACCAAAGTAAAGCACAAGGTTCGGCAATGGTCATTGAGCGATGTATTTTCTTTTGAGGAGTTAAAAGAATGGGAAGAAAGGAATTTAAGAATTTTAGCTAAAAAAGGGGAAAAGATAAAAAGGTTACAATATTTGACGGAGATGAAAATTGATGGGTTAAAAATAATTTTAGTATATAAAAAGGGAAAGTTAATCCAAGGAGCAACACGAGGAGATGGAAAAATCGGAGAAGATGTAACAGCAAATATTAAGACAATTCAGAGCATTCCCTTGCAATTAAAAAAACCTTTAACTGTTGTAGTTGAAGGAGAGTGTTGGTTGGCCAATAAAAATTTAAAGGAAATAAATCAACGAAGGAAAAAACAAGGGAAAGCGGAGTTTGCTAATTCACGTAATGCCGCTGCGGGGTCTATTCGTCAATTGGATCCTAAAATAGCGGCCAGTCGTAAATTAGATTCTTTTATTTATGAATTAAGTGATATTCAATTTAAAAAAGAAGATACCAAATTAAAAAAACAATTAGCTACTCAATTGGGAAGATTAAAGTTTTTAAAAGCCATGGGTTTTAAGGTTAATCCCTATTATAAAATAAACAAACAATTAGCTGAAGTTGATAGAATTTATCAACATTGGGAAAAGAAAAGAAACAATCAAGAGTATGGCATTGATGGTTTGGTAATAAAAATCAACGATCATCTTTTGCAGAAAAAATTAGGTTATACCGGCAAATCTCCACGCTATGCCATTGCCTATAAATTTCCCACAGAGAAAACCACCACTTTAATAAAAAATATTCAAGTTCAAGTGGGGCGTACGGGTGTATTAACTCCTATTGCTCAACTTAGACCGGTAAGAGTGGCCGGTTCGGTGGTGGCTCGAGCAACCCTTCATAACGAAGATGAAATTAATAAAAAAGATATTCGAATTGGAGACACGGTGGTTATTCATAAGGCGGGAGATATTATTCCGGAAGTAATTGAAGTGATAAAAAAATTAAGAACGGGTAAAGAAAAGAAATGGCAGATGCCAAAAAAATGTCCGATTTGTGGCAGTAAAGTTATAAAAGAAAAAATAGGATTAAAGGATAAAACTACCGCTAGTATCGCTCATTATTGTTCCAATAAAAATTGTTTGGCGGTGACCAAAGAAAAAATTATTCATTCAGTTTCGCGGAAAGGTTTTTTTATTGAAGGTTTAGGAAAAAAAATTGTGGAACAATTAATTAATGTTGGTTTGATTTCATCGTTGGCGGATATTTTTCAACTTACTAAAAATGAAATTAAACCGCTGGAACGATTTGAAGAAAAATCAGCTGATAATTTAATAAAAGCGATTGAAGCGAGTAAGAAAATATCTTTAGAGAGATTTTTCTTTGCTTTAGGTATTAGGCATTTGGGAGAAGAGTCGGCTATTTTATTGATTCAATATTTACGAAAGGAAATTAAACAGAAAATAAATAAACCAATTGATTTGATAAATATTTTTGAAAAAATAACGGTGGCTGAATTATTGCAAATTGATGGGTTGGGAGAACAGATGGCGAAAAGTATAATTAATTGGTTCAGGGATGAAAAAAATATAAGTATGTTAAAGAAAATGACTCAAGCCGGTATTAATTTTATCGTTAACAATAAGGGCATCAATAAGTTTACTGATAAATTAAAAAATAAAAGTTTTGTTTTAACCGGTAGCTTGCATCATTTAACCAGAGAAGTAGCCAAGGAAAAAATAAGATTGGCGGGAGGAAAAGTGGTTTCATCAATTAGCGCTAAAACAGATTTCTTAATAGTGGGAGATAAACCGGGAAGTAAGTTTGATAAAGCAAAAAAAATGGGAATAACCATATTGAGAGAAAAAGATTTTTTGAAATTATTAAAGG
>CAYMNT010000058.1:0-4365 GCA_964391875.1 uncultured Bdellovibrionales bacterium | reverse complement strand
CCCAAGCCACTTGATTCTTTTTTTTCTTTTTTAATTAAAGGTTTAAAGGCCATCCTATTCGTTTATTTTTTTAAACTCACTTAAATGTCTTAACTTCTTTTGATTTAATTAATTGCTTAATTGAACAAAAAAATTTTCCCACTGAAGTTTTTGATTGCTATTGGTGGTGGTTAAATAATTTTTTAACTCAATTAAATCATTCAAATTAAACTTTAATTTATCAACTGCTGATTTTTCTTTCTTGGCTTTAATTCTTTCTTTCAAATATCTCTCCATTAAAGATATCCAACTATCCATAATCAACAACTTATCTTCTTTTGTCCGAGCTAATTCTTCTGCCAAAATTAATCCCTCTACCCCTTTTTTATCCAGAACCTGTAAAAACTGATCTTGCCACCAACCAATGCGCTTCATTAATTGTAAATCGGTTAAATATTTTTCCGCTAATTTAAATCTTCCGGCAGAAAGTTTAACGGCTTGTTTAATTGCTTCATTGCTCTGATCAATGTATTTTTCTCTTAAATAATTTTCCATTGAATCATCCCCCATTGTCTCTGTTCGAATAATTTGACAACGAGAACGAATAGTTGGCAAAACGAGCTCTTCGTTGTTGGTTAATAAAATAATTCTGGTATCTTCTTTTGTTTCTTCAATTAATTTTAATAAACTGTTGGCTGCCGTAGAAGATAATTTTTCCGCCTTTTCAATAAAAATAAATTTGCACTTATTTTTATAATTGTAATAATTTGATTTTTCTAATCCCTTTTTTAAGTCTTTAATGGAAATATCCTTTGTTTTAATCGTAACATTTTTACTTTTTTCCTTCATTAATTGAGGGCCGATAAAAAAAATGTCAGGATTTTGTTTTTTTAAAATTACTTTTCTCCAATTTTTTTCTTTGGGTTGATTAACTAATTTTATTAAATACAGCGCTAGCTCCATTTTTCCCGTCTCATCGGGACCGGAAAAAATATAAGCCTGAGTCAACTTATGTCGCTTGGCTGTTCTTTTTAAATATTCTTTTTGTTTTTGATTCGGCTGATACAAAATATTTTTTAATTAATTTGTAATAACATTTATCTATTTATTTTTGCTAAATAATCTTTTAACTCTTTTTTAAAACGCTCCCTACTAAACTTTTGAACTTTCTCACTGATTAATTTAGCATCGTATTCTTTTTCCCGTTCAATAAATTTTCTTACTCCATCTGCCACCACCTCCATTGATGGATAATTAAAAAATTCTCCGGAAATTCCTTCTTTTACCGTTTCTCTCACTCCTCCCGCCCGCAAAGCGATAACCGGTTTTCCCGCACTCATAGCTTCTACTGCCGTAATGTTAAAATCATCTTCCGACGCACAAATAAAAGCTCGGCAATTTTGATAAAAATTTATCAATTTTTTTTCTTCCATCCACCCCAGTAATTTTATCTTGGAATGTTTTCCGATAATTTTTTCCAGTCTTTTTTTATCTGAACCTTCTCCAATGATTATCAACGGTTGATTCAATTTTTTAAATGTTTCAATTAAAATATCATTTCTTTTATAGGGAGTTAACCGACTTACCGCCAAAAAATATCCTTGATGTTTTTTTTGTGGTTTAAATTTATCCACCGCCACCGGCGGATAAATAACTTCTGAATTTCTCCGATAATATTTTTTAATCCGTGCTTGGGTAAAACGAGAATTAGCGATTAAAAAATCAGGGCGACCGGCGCTGGCTCGATCCCAAATACGAAGATAATTAAATAACCAACGTAATAATATTTTACTTTTTCCTTGTAAATTATTTTCTTCTAAATATTCATGATGCCAATCCCAAACATATCTCATCGGTGCGTGCATATAGCAAACATGTTTAACTTTAGATTTTACAATAATTCCTTTAGCAAAAGCTCCGGAAGAGGAAATTACCAAATCAAAATCCCTTAAATCAAAAGTTTCCACCGCTGAAGGCATTAGAGGCAAAAGCCAACGATGTTTTTTCTTTATCCAATGGGGCATTCGTTGCAAAAAAGAAGTTTCCATTGAATGATTAGCGAAATATTTCTCTTCAATCTTTTTATTTTTTAATAAAGCATAAATTTTTGCTTTCGGATAAATTTCACCCATGGATTGCAAAACACTTTCCGCCCCACCCCAATAAAGCAAAAAATCATGCACCAAAGCTATTTTTTTTTCTGATTTATTTGTTCTCATAATTATTGCTAGCTTTTATATTAGCTTGAAATTTTTTATGTTTTTTTTCAACTAATTCCTTGATTTTTCTCTTGAAATTATCTTTTTTAAAAATTAAAGCGGTAGAACGAATGTATTCCGTGTCAAATTTTGTTTTTTGAAATTTTCTCACCGCTTCAATAAGCGCTTCAATTGTTTGCTCATTGAAAAAAATTCCGGTTATTCCATCTTCCACATGCTCTATTATATCACCGGCCCGATAAGCAATTACCGGCCGACCGGAGGCTAAAGCTTCAACTGCCACAATACCAAAATCTTCCTCTTGAGGAAAAATAAAAGCTTGAGCCTTGGCATAAATCTGATAAAGTTCTTCATCGGGAACTCTACCCATAAATTCAATGGTGGGTCCGGCTATTTTTTTGAGCGACCTTAACTCTGACCCTCGTCCAATTACTTTTAACGGTAATTTTAATTTATTGAAAGCCCGAATAGCCAAATCCATTTTTTTATATTTCATCATTCGCCCCACAATTAAGAAATAGTCACCCAGTCCTTCTTGAGTAATGTAAAATTTATCTACCGCTACCGGTGGATTGATCACTAGAGCTTCTCGTCGATAATATTTTTTAATTCTTCCCGCCACAAATTTTGAATTGGCAATGAAATTATCCACTCCATTGGATCCATAATAATCAGCTAAACGAATATAATTCATTAAAAAAGGAACGGTTTTTTTAATTAAATTAGGAAACCCGAATTCTTTAGTATAATATTGGCAATCATCCCAACCGTAACGCATCGGCGTATGACAATAACTCAAATGAAGTGTTTCCGGTCCACTGATTAAATTTTTTGCAAAACTGGATGAATCAGAAAGAATTACATCGTAATAATCAAGCTTAAACTGTTCAATAGCCAACATCATTAAAGGCGGAAAAATACGGTGATGCTTTTTAGTAAAAGGAATTTTTTGTAAAAATGATGTTCTCACCTCTTTATCATCAAAAGCATAATGCACCGCTTTGGGACTGTACACTAAAGTATAAATTGGTGCATGAGGCCAAATCTCAGAAAAAGTCTCCAGTACTCTTTCCGCTCCTCCATATTGAACCAGATAATCATGCACTAAAGCAATTTTCATAGCAATTTTAATATCTTAATATTTGATTCTAGCCGTTTATCTTTCTTAGCTTATCTCCTACACTTTATCATCTCTTCTCCTCGTTTACCAGCTTCCTCCTCCCCCTCCTCCCCCTCCTCCACCGGAAGATCCTCCCCCGCCGGAAAAACCGGAATCGGATGAGCTGGGAGGAGCCATTGTATTAACGGCCTTGGAAGAAAAATTGTTCATAGTTTGTGCAAAATTAATCGGTACAAAAGCATGGCTACTGCCTTCCATCTTATACCAATCAGGTAATTGTTTAATAATTTTCTCAAAAGCCTTAACCCATTTATCGGTTAATCCAAAAATCATGGCGTAGGGCAAAAATTTCTCAAAAAGATTTTCTTCTTCTTGAAATTTAACCCGATAACGTTCGGCGGTGTTAATGTACTCCTTAAATCCTTGAATACGCCAATAAGCTTCAGCTCCTCGTTGAGTCTTTTTTTGCATCAATTTTGAAAAAAACAAAATAATAAAACTGGACAACAATAACCCACTTTTAAAATCTACTCTCGGCATCATAATACTTAAAATAAAAATCACAAAAAAAATAATCAAGTAAGTTTTTCTTGTATTAATTGCTCCTTGTTTAAAATATTTCCGTTGCTTTATCTGATTTTCTACCATTTTTTTTATTTGTTTAACTTCTTGATAAAAATCAGTTAGTTCAGATAATTTTATTTTATTATCTTTTGCTTCAAGAAAAATACTTTCCAATAATTTTTTTTCTTGCCCCTTAATTAATTGTCCCTTTTCCTCCGGTAAACGTTCCAGTTCATAATCTTGCTTGCTAAATCTTTTTTTGGCTAATTCTTTAATGGTTAAATGTTTTTTCACCGCCAAATTTATTATTCCCGAAGCAATAAAATGATTATCATACCGTCCTTTGAATAATACTCCCACTTCTTCCGGCGTTAAATCATCCGGTGGTGCATATTGGGCAATAACTGTTTTCTTTAAATTAATCTCTTTGCCAAATTTAAACCAAATAACAACCATTGTTAAAAAACAATCACCGGCAACCCA
>CAYMNT010000057.1:0-4532 GCA_964391875.1 uncultured Bdellovibrionales bacterium | reverse complement strand
GTATCTCGCAAAAAAGATAATAATTTATCCAAAATAGCAACCTGCTTTCCCGGTTTTTCTTGGAACAATATCATATCATGATTGGTAATTCCAACTTGTTCTGTAAAAAATTTCTTCCAATAATCTTCTTGTTCCTTTCTCTGTTTTGTTTCTTCAGTTTCAATTCTTTCCAAATATTGTTTGTAGTCTTTATCTCCCGGTTCTATTAATTTTGACCGTGCCGACGATTGAATTATTCTACGATTAGTGATGTCACCATCCTCCCTTGATAACTCACCAAAAGAATTAACAATGGACGTACCAGGAGAAATTATTCCTTGCTTATCATTATATGGTAAACCACTGGCGGTCAGTACTGTTCCCGTTGGAATATCTTTTTTTATAGTTTTTTGACTACCAGATTTTAATGGTTTAGATAAAACTTTTTGTAATTTAGCTGGATTATTAGATAAGACCGCTCGGGCTTCAGTGAGACTAACCGGAGAAATATCACCTTTTCTTCCTTTTTTCGGTGGTTGGTTTGTTTTTCCACTTGACGCTTTTCGCTTTGATCTCTGTTTTTTAATTCCAGCTAATAATTTCTCTCCTCCTTTACTTTTTTTGAGAATTCTTTTTGCTTCTGATTCCAAATTTTCTGCTGGAATAAATTTTATCTCCTTTGACATAATATTATAAAAATTTTAAAACACAACTATTTAATGATTTTGTTTAAGAAAATTTAACCCTTTTGTCTTATTTTTAATTTAGGATAAATTACAAATTTTTTATTTCTTTTTCTTTGTCTTTTTAAAAAGCTTCTTTGTCTTTTTAATTTTACGAATCTTTTTAGGCTGTTTCTTTATTTTAATCCATTTTTTTCCTTCTCCAAAAATAATTTTCTTTTCTTTTAAGTTTTCAATCAAACCACTAAAAAGCCAAAAACAAATAGCGGCGGGACCAAAAATAAGAATATTACTGACCATTCCCAGTAAAACCATTTGCAGAAAAACAGTTAATAAAACGATTAACCAAATTCTTTGCCAACCATCGGAATAAAGATAGACCTCCCTAATATTTAAAAAATAATTAATTAACATAAATAAAAAAATTAATAATCCCAATAATCCAAAATTATTCCAAATAAATAGGTATGAATTATTAATAAAAAAATCATTGGGCTTTTGCTGGTTATTTTCTGAAAAAATACTTCCCCCCGCTTCTCCAAGCACCCAATGATTTTTTACTTGATCAAGCCCGGAAAACCATTGATTAATCACTTCCGTAGAAGAATTATTTCCCAAAAATCCTGACCCCGGAAAAATTACCGACAAAATTATAATCATTGAAGCTGAAAATGAAAGTAATCCCTTAGAGCGTAAAAGTACCCCCATAAAAAATATTCCCAAAGAAAAAATCAAAAAGGCTAAATAAGAAAAAGTAAGCAGAAAAACAACAAATTGAATTATAAATAAAAAAATAAGGAAAATACGATTATCCAATATATATTCACGGCTCTTCCTGCCCCACTCGCCATAACCTAAATTAACTATTTTATCTTTAACTTTTTTTGAAGCAGAAATGGGATGAATGGAATCTAAGAAATATTTTTTTTCCTGTGAACTTTTTGTTTTTACAATCATCGGTGAATAAAGCTTCGGTTGACCTTTCTTTTTTTGAAGAATAATAATCATCCCAAAAGTCACAGCCAACGAAATTAACAAAAATCCGGTTAAAGCATATCCACCTAAAAGAGTATAGTAACTGTCTCCCCAAAAACCACTGGTTTTAAATCCAATTTCACCAAAAAATAAATTAACCCCTTTGATGGAAGAAGTCCCCTGACTTAAAAAATTAAATGGAAAAACAAGTGCTAAAAGGCTAAAGAGGCTATGCAAACTTCCGGCAATGATTAAGACTAAAAAGAATTTTTTAATTCTTTTGGCTGTTTGAAAAAAATATTGAAAAACGACAATCAACCCGCTTAGAATAACTAGATATAGAATAAGCAATAGCTCTTCTTGCTCCGCTCTCCCTTGTCTTTTTTCTAAAAACCAACTAATTATTCCCACTAAAGCCAATATCCAGAACAAAAACAATCTACCGGATATAAAATTTTTCTTAGGATTAGCTTTTTTCTCCACTATCATCGCTAAAGAAACTAAAGTTAAAGCGATTAAAATTATTTCTTCGCTAAATAAACCACTATCCCCTAAAACAAAGCGTGGAATAATTAAGAAAACAAAAAACAAAAAAAGCCATCCGCGAGAAAAACTATTCTGAAATATCGCCAAAAAGGTAAAAAAAAGGAATACGGTTATGGCTACGACAAAATTTAAAGTAAGCAGTAAAACCAGAACAAAACAAATGGTTCCTAGAACAAAAACTATAGTTTTTTGGGAAAAAATATCTAAAATAAACCGCCCCATAGTTATTTTTATGGTTTAATTGATTTTTATACTTCTTAATCAAATTAACATAAAAAAATATTTATTACAATCTTTTATTCTTATTTTGTTTTTTATTGTTTATTGCTATTTCCTTAAGAAAAAATTAAAAAGTATCAACTTTACCAATAATTAACACTTATGTGGGACTATTGTTATTTACCCTGTTTTAGTCTAATATATTATTATACATTTTATTTAATTAATTCCACCTAAATGAATAAAAAAATAATACTACTGGTTGCTTCTCTATTTTTTTCTTTTCTTTTTTTTGGTTGCCAGAAAACTTCTTTTTCCGATAATTTTCCTAAAAAAGAAAACTCTTCTGTACCAGAAAAAAAAGATTTGAGTAAATTTTCTGCCAAAATAGAAAATGTTTCTCCCAAAGCTAAACCGACTAAAACAACTAACTCTTTAAAAAATAAATCTATGTCTCCAACTTCAACCATTGCTCCGCCCCAACCGGGCTCATATTTAGGGAAATATAAAGGAGCTATTTTAAAAACTAATTTAGGAGAAATAGAGCTAACCTTTTTTGAAAAACTCGCTCCTCAAACAGTAAATAATTTTCTTTACTTAGCCGATAATAATTTTTATGATAAAACAAAATTTCATCGAGTAATAAAAGGTTTTATGATTCAAGGTGGCGACCCTAATTCTAAAGATGATGATTGGTCTAATGACGGCACGGGCGGACCGGGCTACACTTTCAAAGATGAATTTAATAGCAAAAAGTTAGTTAGAGGATCGTTGGCTATGGCCAATACCAGCCAACCCAACACCAATGGTTCGCAATTTTTTATTGTTACCGCTTCCGCTACGCCTCACTTGGACGGAAAACATACTAATTTTGGTAAAGTGATTCGTGGTATGGAGGTCATAGATAAAATTGAACAAACCAAAACTAATGCCCAAGATCATCCACTCAAAGATATTGTCATAGAAACTATTCAATTAATTAAAAATAAATAGCTTGTCTATCAAAAATATTTAATCTATACTTTGGATAATTATATAAATCATTAATTTATCAATGTGAAACTCATCATTAATCTCCCCGTTTATAATGAAGAAGAAAGTTTAGCTCAAACCATATCCCGGATTAAAAAAAGTTTTCAAAGTGATTTTTATTCCTCAGGAAAAGGAAAAATTATCTCTCAAAAATTAATTCAAATTGTAGATGACGGCTCAACTGATCAATCAGTTGAGGAAGCGAAAAAAGCGGGGGCAGACATCATTGTTTCCTATAAACCCAATCGTCGTTTAGCTTACGCCTTTAAGCAAGCAACAGAGAGTGCTCTTAAACACAAAGCTGATCTTATGGTCAATATTGATGCTGATGGGCAATTTGACCCGGAAGACATTCCCGCATTACTTTCCCCTATTTTAAAAAAAGAAGCCGATATAGTCATTGCTAATCGTTTCGGAAAAATTAAAGCTAAAGATATCCCTTGGATAAAAAGTTTTCTTAATCAATTGGCAGCTAAATTAATCGGTTCATTTCTTGGAGTAAAAACTCAAGATCTCACCTGCGGTTTTCGTGCTCATAATACTGAAGCCCTGTTAAAACTCAATTTAACCAATCTTAATTTTACTTATACTCAAGAAACCATCATTGATGCCATTGGAAAAAAATTAATTTTAAAATGGATACCGGTAAAAGTAACTTACTTTAAAGGAAGAAAAGGAAAAATCACTAAATCTATTTCTAAATTTGTCATTAATGGATTTAAAATCATACTCAGAGCTATTCGTGATGTACGTCCACTAAAATTTTTCGGTTGGCCGGGAATTTTATTCACCCTTATTGGCTTGTTCGGTTTTAGTGTTTTCCTCTACCATTACTTTCAAACTTTTAAAATCACTCCTTACCTAAACTACGTAATTTTTTCTTCCATTACACTTTTATTGGGTATTCAATTTTTAATCTTTGCTTTAGTGGCTGATATGATTAAAACCAATCGACAACTAACGGAAGAGGCTCTTTACCAAAATAAAAAAGATCGCTTTTTAAAGAATAATAACCAAAAAGAAAAATAGCAACTTAATGGATCATACGTAAAACCATCAATCCTGAGATAAACCTGAAAAGGTCAGACCTCGGCGGAG
>CAYMNT010000056.1:0-4726 GCA_964391875.1 uncultured Bdellovibrionales bacterium | reverse complement strand
CCAACAAAAGAAAAGTCTAATTTCTTTTTAAGAAAATTATTTTAAGTTGTTGATTTCGTTATTTTTTTTGAGTTATTAAATCTCAAATAACCTTTTATCATTAATCAAATAAAATAAATTTATTTGGTTAAAAACAAAAAATCGATTTATTATTTTTTAAGAAAGAAGTTCTAAATGTATTTTGAATACTAGCACACTTAATAATTTTTGTCAAGAAAAATTTACTCTCTCCCATTCTCAATCTTAATCAGCATTTAAAAACTTTAACGGTTAAATAAAGTTTTATTTAAATCGCACAACTCAGTCCCACTTTTACCTTCTAATATCCAAAGGATTGTTTTCTAAGAAGAAATCTACTCGTTAAAGAAGCCTAGCATTAAAAATAAAAGTGGGGCGATGATTTTAAGATTAAACTATGAGATATAATTTAAGTTTTATAAGAATCTATTCAACCCTTCTTGTTTCATCATCTCTACCAACTTACTTATTTTAACTACATTTTCCTTGTTAACTACCACCAAAGCATCTTTGGTGTTAACCACCACCATGCCTTCCAATCCTATGGTAGCTACCACCTTATCTTTTTCCAGGTTATATATCAGACTGTCTTTTGTTTCTAAATTAACGGTTTCTCCTTGAGTTACGTTCGCTTCTTTATTTTGAGCTAAAGCTTCTTTTAAAGCATAAAGCGTCCCCGGGTCGCTCCAACCCATATCAGTCTTAATTACTAAAGCATTAGCTAAATTAACTTTTTCAATGATAGCCGTATCAAAATGCTCTTTAGGACATTGATCATATCTATTGTCTACAATGCACTGATAAATTTCCGGAGCCAATTTCTTGTATAACTTTAATAAAAAATCAATGGAAGTAATAAAATATCCCGGATTCCAAAAATATTTTCCGGATTGATACATCTTTTTGCAAGTTTCTTCATCTGGACGATACTTCCACCCCTCAAAAGAAAAAGTGGCTATTTTTTCCGTTACTGGATTGTTTCTTTTTCCAAGCTTCATCCAGCCTAAATTATTATTAGCAAACCTCGGTTGCTCAGCCAAGAAAATAAACCTTTCCGGATCTTGCTCAATTAATTCCTCTCCCGCTTGTAAGGCTTTGGTAAATGCTTCCACTTTATCCATTAAATGATCCGCCCAAATAATAGCGACCGGACCGGTTTCTTTTATTTGTTTTAATTTATTTAAAGAGAAACAAACTGCCGGCGCCACATCCCTTCTTGCTGGTTCAATAAAAATATTTTTTTTAGGCAATTTCGGCAATTGTTTTTCAATAATCTCTCGGTACATTTCCATTGTTTGTACAAAAATATTTTCTACTCCAAAAGTGCCCACTACTCGTTCAAAAGCTAGTTGAATAGTTGATTTTCCATTAAATATTTTATCAAATTGTTTGGGGGAATTTTCTCTGGAAAGTGGCCACATCCTACTGCCTATTCCTCCAGCAAAAATTATTATTTTCATAAATAGTTTATTATTTAATTAATTTATTCCTGCTCTATTTATTTTAAGTTTAATACTTATTTGTTTACTGGCTTCAACTCCCGGCTGATCAAAGGGATTAACTTTTCTCAACAGAGCAGAATAAACAGCCAACCATTGCCAAAAAACAATAAACTTACCTATTGTTAGCGGAGTAATTTCATCCAATATTATTTCTCCGGCGGGAATTTTTTCATCCATAGCGTTTTGTTTGAGTCCTTCTCGATCAAATTTCATTCCTTCTGCTCCCGTCAATCCATTAATTTCTTTAAGTGTTTTATCTCCTAATTTAATATCTTCCAACTCTTGAGAAATTTTTATCATTGATTCTTCATTCATTTTTTTAACACCCCAAAACAAACCCAGCACATTTCTTCGTCCGCTAAAAAAGCGTTGCACTGTGTGGTGTTGCACTTCCGGTGCCTGATCTCCAAAAATAGTTTGCCCCTTCCCTTTCTTTGACACACTTTCGTGAAACAATTGAACCACTAAAGGAAATATCCCAAATAAATCTTCTGAATAAACCGCAGTAAAAATCTCTGTGTAACCTTTTTTTTCTAATCTCAATAATTTATTAGCTAGAGCTAAAGCCGGATTGTTTATTATTTTATTATGATAGCCATATTCAGCATATCCTTCTTTAGCTCCCTGATAAATTTTCTTTACCTCAAGTCCCATTAAAATAGCCGGAATAAGGGCACTACTTGTCATGGCGGAAAATCTCCCTCCCACCTTGGGATGAGGAAAAATTGGCCATTTTTTTTTCTGCGCTAAAACATAGAGTGTATTATTTTTTTTGTTGTCAGTTTGAGTAATCACCGCTACCGGATATTCCGGTAATAATAAAAGAGCTTCCAGTACATTCATATTACTTCCTGATTTTGAAACAGCTAATATTAAAGTGTCTTTTATGGTATAATCTTTTTTTATTCGGGCAATCTTATCCGGATCACCGGAAGTAATAAAAATAAATTTTTTCTTATTTCGATAATTTGCCAAACAACGATAAAAAGCCAGGGAACTGGTGCGTGACCCTCCATTTCCAATAAGTAAAATATTTTTAAATTTTTTAAATTTTTTGGCAAATTTCTCTAAGGCTTTAAAATCTGGCTGATGATTTACAAAATCAGGCGTCTCTCTTCGACTAATTTCATCCAACAGCTTATCGTTCAAGATTTTCTGCTCTTTGAGAAAAAAATGCTCTTTAAGCGTAATCATTTTTATTTATTTTTATTTATTAAATAAATTGTTGCTCAAATTTATTTTCCCCTATTTTATTTTTTATTATCTTCTCTATAATTAAAGCATAAAATTTAAAGTTTACATAATCCTTTATTAAAATAATTTATTGCTGAAGATTTTTACTAAAAAATAATCTGTGAATTTACCCTAAATATTTTTTTGTAATTCGTATTCTTTCTTAAGCATGTTTAATGAACGCTAATTATTTTTTAATAAATTATACTATTTTTTATAAAACAAAAAACCTTCTCGCAAACTTGCTAGACTGATAATTACCATTTTTTACGCAAGATGAGAGAGTTTCTCCATAAGGTTGTGAAATTGGAAATACTCCTAATTTTGCACGGGCGCCAGGAGTTGAACCCGGGATGATGGTTTTGGAGACCATCGTGATACCATTTCACCACGCCCGCCTTGAAATTGTTACTTCAACTTTTTTTCCTTATGCAATGTATGCTTTTTACATTTAGGACAATATTTTTTAATCTCCAATTTATGTTGTTGAAGTTTTTTTCTATTCTTGTAAGTATAGTAATTACGATTATTACACACTGTACATTTAAGTGTCAATAAGTTATCTTGAGACATTTTATTAAAAAATTATAATTTTATTTGAATACTCGGCGTCATTGTGGCCGAAAGAGTTATGTGTTTAATCAATTTTCCCTTAACCGTCGCCGGTTTATTCTTTCTAAGGTAGTCAAGAAAAGTTGTAGCATTCTCTTCTAAATCTTTTTCTTTAAATGATCTTTTACCAATTATTTGATGAATGTTTCCTCCCTTATCTGTCTTAAATTCTGATCGACCCTGTTTCATACTATTGATCATATTTTCCACCGCCAAACCAACAGTTTTTGATTTTGGATTAGGCATTAAACCTCGAGGACCTAGAATTTTAGCTACTTTAGCTAACTTGGGCATTATTTCCGGCGTGGCAATGGCTACATCAAAGTCAATTTTACCTTCCATTACTTTTTCAATCAAATCTTCTCCTCCCACTATATCTGCTTTCGATTTTTTAGCTTCAGCTATTTTTGTTTCAGTAAAAACCGCCACTCTTTTTGATTGACCGGTCCCATGAGGTAAATCAATCGCTCCTCTCATTTGTTGATCAGATTTGGTTGGATTAATAGCTAATTTTATAGCCAGTTCTACCGTTTCATCAAACTTAGTCTTAGGAAACTTACTTAAAATAGCCAATCCTTCTTTTAAAGAATATTTTTCAACTCTTTTAAAACTCTCTTGAGCTTGTCGATATTTTTTAGATTTTTTCATTGTTTTTGTGGTCTTAACCGATAATTTTTTATTTGATTTAATTATTTAATTATCGTCCCACTAATTAAATTATTATTCTACCGTTATTCCCATTGATCGAGCCGTCCCTTTGATTATCTTAACCGCTTGATCAATATCATGAGCATTTAAATCCTCTTTTTTCTTTTCGGCAATTTCTTTTGCTTGAGCTAAAGTAATTTTTCCTACTTTATTGGTTAGTGGATTTCCTGCCCCCTTTTTTATTCCCGCCGCCTTTTTCAATAGCTCAGCCGCCGGAGGAGATTTCAAAATAAAAGTAAAACTTCTATCGTCATTCACCGTAATTTCCACCGGTACCACATCTCCACCCATCTCTTTAGTCTTGTCATTAAACTGATTACAAAAATCCTGAATGTTAATTCCATGTTGTCCTAATGCCGGACCAACCGGAGGAGCCGGATTGGCTTGACCGGCTTTAATTTGTAACTTAATAATAGTTTTTCCACTGCCTTGATTATTATTATCTTCCATTTTATATCTTCTCCCTAATAGTCAACTGAATTACTGCCTATTAGCGACTGTTTAAATTAATTAATATGAAATTCTTATTAAGCTTTTTTAATTTGAAGAAAGTCCAGTTCAGCCGGAGTGCCTCGTCCGAAAACACTTACCAAAACAGTTACCTTCCCTTTTTGTTCATCTACTTCTTCCACTTTACCTTCAAAATTTTTAAA
>CAYMNT010000055.1:0-4870 GCA_964391875.1 uncultured Bdellovibrionales bacterium | reverse complement strand
GTACAAGAATTTACCCAAAAGAATACTGGCCAAAAAATTGTCGTTAGTCTTATTCCTTTAGGTAAGGATAAAATTGAGAAACGAACCTTAACTTTAAGAAAGACTGCACCTGAAGGAGAAGGAATTTTAGGAGTGGCCATAATAAGAAGTAGTTTAGTAAGGGAATCATTTTTTCAATCCATTAAAGATGGAGCCAAAGAAGCGGTTAATGTGGTAATGATGATTTTAATTTTCTTGAAAAATTTGATAGTTAAAATATTCAGTGTTCAACCAATTTCAGAAGAAGTAGCCGGTCCGATTGGTATTGCGATAATGACTAAACAAGTGGCTCAATTAGGATTGGCTTTTATTTTACGATTTGCCGCTTTGCTCAGTATAAATTTAGCTGTAGTAAATCTTCTTCCTTTACCGGCTTTGGATGGTGGAAGAATTTTGTTTTTGTTGATTGAAAAAATAAAAGGTTCTCCCGTAAGTCAAAAAGTGGAAGGGTGGGTACATACCGGAGGATTTATTTTTTTGATGGGACTGATGATTTTGGTTACTTGGCGAGATTTTGTAAATTTTGATTTGGTGGAAAAGATAAAGAATTTGTTTTAGCTTGAAAATCGTAAAGGACAATAAACAAAAAAATAATTTGTTCTAAATAATGACCAAAATTAAAAAACATAAAAAAACACTTATCTTAATTGATTCTAATGCTCTGATTCATAGAGCTTTTCATGCTTTACCGCCGTTAACCACCAAAGATGGAACGCCCAGTGGTGCGGTTTATGGAGTGACTTTAACTTTGCTTTCTGTTTTAGATAAATTTAAGCCGGACTATATGGTGGCTACTTTTGATTTAAAAGGACCAACTTTTCGGCATAAAAAATTTAAAGATTATAAAGCCAATCGAATAAAAGCACCTGACGAGCTTTATCAACAAATTCCGTTAGTCAAGAAATTAATGGAAGCTTTGGGTATTCCAATTTTTGAAAAAAAAGGGTTTGAGGCAGATGATATTATTGGAACAATCAGTAAAAATAAAAAAATAAATGGTAATGTTGAAAAAATAATTGTAACCGGTGATATGGACGCTTTACAATTAGTGGATAATACGACTAAAGTTTTTACTTTGCGAAGAGGTATTAAAGATACTTTTATTTATGATATACAACAGGTAAAAAATCGTTTTGAGTTAAGTCCTGATCAGATTGTTGATTATAAAGCACTACGAGGAGATCCCTCGGATAATATTCCGGGAGTAAAAGGGATTGGGGAAAAGGGAGCCATTAATTTATTAAAAAAGTATAAGACGCTGGAGAATATTTATAATAACTTAAATCAAATTGAACCGGAGGGACTAAAGAATAAATTAATGGCAGGAAAAGAAAGTGCCATGCTAAGTAAAAATTTAGCCGAGATTAAAACTGATGTACCAATTGATTTTAGCCTGAAAAAAGCGGTAGCCAGTAAAGCAAAAGATTCCAAAGAATTAATTAAATTTCTTGGAGCAATGGGATTTAAGTCATTAGTTAAGCGAGTGGGAGGGGATGTTATGGAAATAGAGACGGAAGATTCCAGGACTAAAGCACAACAAATAAGTAAGAAATTAAAGATAAAAATTTTAAAAAATAAAAAAGAAATTAATGCTTTAGTAAAAAAAATAAAAAGCAGAAAAAAATTCAGTTATTTTGTATTGACCGATAAAGATAAATTTTATCAAGCCAAATTGGAGGGAATGGGTATTTATATTGGAGGGAGCGAAGCGTATTTTGTTATAAACGATCATAAAATTGTTACAACGAATATTGATAAAACTAATGTCAC
Source organism: uncultured Bdellovibrionales bacterium (assembly GCA_964391875.1). Taxonomy (GTDB): domain Bacteria; phylum Patescibacteriota; class Minisyncoccia; order Moranbacterales; family DUUL01; genus CAYMNT01. The sequence goes on along the minus strand of CAYMNT010000055.1, from coordinate 3,061 downwards.
GAACGACTACGGTAGTTTCAACAACCATAAAAACGTAGGGAACGACTACAGTCGTTCCAATAATCATAAAAATGTAGGGAACGACTACAGTCGTTCTGAGGAGTACAGTTGTTCCAATAACGATAAAAATGTAGCGAACGACTACAGTCGTTCTGAACATATACATAATGTGAACGACTATAGTCGTTCACTACAGAGCATGAATGCCCGTGGGCCTTCACTACAGAGCATGAATGCCCGTGGGCCTTCACTACAGAGCATAGATGCCATCGGGTCTTTACTGCGGATATTTATGAGTAAGGGAATTGAGAAAATCGGATTTAATGTTAAATTCGACTTAGAAATGATGGGGAATAAAAAACTATCAATAAAAATAGTGAACTTATTTTTACCGAGTAAAAGAATTATATGGCAAGATGTTCAGATTATGGCCTATCTTCTTGGACACAATGCGGGAGATTTAGAAAAATTAATTATGAAGGAATTTGGAGCGGATTTGTCTTATGTTGACAATAAAGAACAAGGTAATTTACTGGCTGGTACCGATGAATCAAGACAAAAAGATGTAGCCGAAAGAGCTTTTTGGGTAATGCAATTATGGAAAGAGTATTCAAAATCAATGGATGGTTACAAAGCTAATACTAATGTAGCGAACGAGTACAGTCGTTCTAACAACCAAAAAAATGTAGGGAACGACTACAGTCGTTCCAGGGGGTACAGTCGTTCCAATAACGATAAAAACGTAGGGAACGACTACAGTCGTTCCAATGGGTACAGTTGCTCCAATAACGATAAAAATGTAGCGAACGACTACAGTCGTTCTGAGGATATACATAACGTGAACGACTATAGTCGTTCACTACAGAGCATGAATGCCCGTGATCATTCATTAAAAATGATTTATCAAGAATTAGAATTACCTTTAATTCCTATTTTAGCTCAAATGGAAATAACAGGAATAAAAGTAAATAAGAAAATTCTAAAAAAAGTATCTGATTTAGCAACAAAGGAAGTAAAAAAATTGGAAAATAAAATATATAAATTGGCGGGAGAAAAATTTAATATCAGTTCGCCAAAACAATTAGCAGTGATTTTATATGAGAAATTGAAAATTTCCACGCAGGGAATAAAAAAAGGCAAAACTGGATTTTCTACCAATGCTGATCAATTGGGGAAAATTGAAAAATTACATCCCATTGTGATATTAATAGAAGAATATCGGGAATTTACTAAACTGAAAAACACTTACGCGGACGCTTTACCAAAATTAGTGGAAGATGATGAAAGAATTCATGCTAATTTTAATCAAGCCGTGGTGGCGACCGGTCGGCTTAGTTCTTCCGAACCTAATTTACAGAACATCCCCAAACGAGGAAAGCTAGCCAGTGAAATTAGAAAAGCTTTTATAGCGGAAAAAGGAAAGGTTTTAGTATCGGCTGATTATTCTCAAATTGATTTACGGGTAGCTGCTCATCTTTCCGGAGATAAGAAAATGATAGAAATATTTAAACAAGGAAAGGATATTCATCGGGCTACGGCGGCTTGGGTGAATCAAATAGCTGAAGATAAAGTGACTGATGAACAACGTAGCCAAGCTAAATCATTAAATTTCGGCATCCTTTATGGCATGGGACTTTATGGATTTATGCAAGATTCAGGGGTAAATATAAAAAGGGCAAAATTTTTTATTAATCATTACAAAAAAACTTTCTCCGGTTTAATGGAATTTATTGAAAAAATTAAAGAACAAGCGCATCAGACCGGATACGTAGAAACGGAATTAGGACGAAGACGTTATATCCCCAATATTAAAGCCTCTAATGCGATGTTACGAGGAATGGCGGAACGAATGGCCATCAATTTGCCGGTACAGGGATTGGCGGCAGATATTATGAAACTAGCTATGATTAAAGTATCAAATAACATTTTACAAGAATTCAATTTGAAAGTAAACTTTAAGCAGGATGTTAGTTTAGTACTTCAAATTCATGATGAATTGATTCTTGAAACAGATAAAAAACTAGTGAATTTAATTACGAAGAAAATTAAGCAAGAAATGGAGAGTGTTTATAAATTAAGAGTTCCCTTGGTAGTTAATGTAAGTCAGGCATCCAATTGGCAAGAACTTTGATGAACTAAAAAAATAAAATGAGTTTTAAAAAAAATCAAAACAAAAGAAAAACAATACTGGAAAGAATAAATATCTTAGACAGCAAGGGAAAAGGATTTTTAATAATAGTGAGCCTAATAACCGTTTTGTTGGTGGTATTGTTGATTAGTTTTAGAAAGGAAATTCTTATTCAAACCAGATTAATTACCAATACCTACCCGGCTGTTTCAGAAAAACAGATGAATAAATTAAAAACACAGGGGTGTGTTTTTGATGGTTTATTGACGCCACGATATAATCAACACTTTGAAAACAGTGTTGCCATGTTGGGCAGGAGTAAATGCCAATATATTCATCGAGCCATTGAAACTTGGAATATCCCACCGGATTTTTCTGAAATAAAACGTCGGATGAATATAATAAAAAAACAAACTGGTAAAGATTTTACCTATGGTTTATTTATTGCTGAATCAATTGATGTTACTAAAAATCTCCCCGGGAAAAAGAAATTTAATTTTCGGGCGATGTGTGCTCCCGGAACTTTAGGTGCTTGGGGTAAAAATACTTGCAAGCCATCTTTGGGACAATCGGAATATCGCAGATACTTAAACTATATTACCAAAAGAGCTATTGATTTAGGAATAACGGATTTTACTTTTGGTCAAATTTATTATCAAGATCCTACTTGGAAAAAATCTTCTAATTTAGTGAGAGAGATAATTTCTGAAATGAAAAATTATGCCATCGCTCAAGGTAAAGAAATTTCAGTAGGCGCGCAAACCAACACTATGGATCGAGAAGAGTATTTAAAACGGTTTGACTATATTACCGGTGGGGTAGGACAGCATAAAAATGGATGGATTGAAGATCAAGACCCCTGTTGGTCGTATTATTACAAAAGAAGTGGTTATTGTTGGGCGATGCTTTGGCATGAAAAATATAAAAGTAAAG